>CAZNSS010000243.1:0-6154 GCA_964575465.1 uncultured Holophagales bacterium
CCGCTGCCGCCCCGGCCCCCGTCCCGCTGTCGACGGCTCCGCCGGCGCCCACCGTCGTGACGGCGGCCGTCCCCCGGAGCCGGGACGGCCTCGTCGTCACGAAGGACCGGGCCGGACAGCCTCAGGTCTTCTCGATTCACTTCACGTCCTACAAGGACCGTCCCTCCGCCGAGCGCGACCTCAGGCGCGTCTCGGGCCTCGTCGGACGCGAGGGCTACGTCGCTGAGGTCGACCTCGGAGAGAAGGGGACCTGGCAGCGGGTCATGATCGGCACCTTCGCGACCGCCGAGGAGGCGAAGGCCGTTCGCGCCGCGCTCGCGGAGAAGGGGACCCGTGACATGGGATGGGTCTACCGGGTCGTCGGGCCGGAGGCGGCGGACCGGCGCTGACGTCGCCGCGGACGGGAGGAAGCACCTCCCGAGGTCAGGGCTGCGGGTTCGTCTGCCAGAGCTCGAGCGACTTCGGGAGGACGCGCGCGTCGAGCTTCAGCAGGCCGACCACCGCCTCGGCGACGTCCGCGGGCTGGATCGCCTTCGCGGCGTCCTTCAGGAACTCGCCTCGACGTGCCATGTCGGTGGCGACCGTCGACGGGAAGACGCAGGTGACCCGGACGTCGTGGCTGCGCACGTCGTACAGCATCGCCTCCGAGAGGCCGGCGAGCCCCGCTTTCGAGGCGCAGTAGGCGGCGCCCCCCGCGAAGCCCCGACGCGCGGCCGTCGAGGCGATGTTGACGACGTGGCCGCGGCGACGGCGCTTCATCCCCGGGAGGACGGCCCGTGCCATGAGGAAGGGCCCGCGGAGGTTCACGGCGATCGTGTGGTCGAAGACGAGGGCGTCGAGGTGGTCCACCGGGCCGTGCGCGTAGACCCCGGCGTTGTTGACGAGGACGTCGATGGGGCCGAGCTGCTGCTCGGCGGCCCCGACGCAGCGCGAGACGCTCCCCTCGTCGGAGACGTCGCCGGGGAGGACGACGCACCTGCCGCCCAGCGCGACCACCTCCTTCTCGACGGCCTGGAGGTGTCCGGCCGACAGGCCCATCAGTCCGACGCGAGCCCCCTCCCGGACGAGGGCGACGGCGATGGCGCGACCGATGCCGCGGCCGGCACCGGTGACGAGGGCGACGGAATCCCTGAGCTCCATGGCGTGCCTCCGGGACGATCTTATCCGCGTGCCGCGGCACCGGCGGCACGGGGAAGGGCGGGGCCGTTGCTCGCGACGGCGAGGTGGAGGATGCTCATCGAGATGGTCCGGCCGCTGAACGGTCTCGTCGCCGGGTGCCTCGCGGCCGCCCTGATCGCGCTGCCGGCGCTCGGACAGGAGGCGGACGTGCTCCGCGTGGAGCGGCTCCCGGCGAGCCTCGCGGGGACGTGGGAGTTCGCCCTCGGCGACCCGCCGGGCGGTGTCGCCGATCTCGACGGCCTCCCCTTCCGCCCCCTCCCCGTCCCCGGGACCTGGCAGGCCGGCGGTGTCCCCGGGCACGGCATCGGCTGGTACCGCGTGACGTTCGACCTCGACCCGTCGCTCGCGACCGTCCCGCTCGCCTTCGCCTGTCCGCAGGTCCGCGACGCGGACGAGGTCTTCCTCGACGGGCAGCCGATCGGCCGCACCGGGAGGTTCCCTCCCGACTACGACAAGGGAACCGTCATCGAGCGGATCTACGAGCTCCCCCCCTCGCGGTCGGCGGTGCCGGGCCGGCACACCCTCGCGGCGAGGGTCTTCAACGCCGGCCCGCGCGGCGGAGGCATCACCGGCACGCCGCGCATCGACTCCGTCTCCACGGCGTTCCACGCGCGCGCGATCCGCGAGGCTCCCCGGGCGCTCCTCGGCGCGGCATTCGGGGCGCTCGGGCTCTTTTCGCTCTTCTTCTTCCTGCGCGACCGCGGGCAGCCCGACTTCCTCTACTTCTTCCTCGCGACCTCCGCTGCGGCGCTCTTCATCGTCTCCTGGCTCTCGATCTGGACCGTCTCGGGGCTGCCTCTGACGTTCCTCTTCCGCGTGGGGCACGCCGGGGTGTTCGCCGTCCCGGCGATGACGCTCCTCCTCTTTCTCAAGTTCTTCGAGCGGCCGGTCGGGCGGGCCCACCGGGTCCTCCTCGCCGCGGAGGGCGCCGGCGTGGCGGTGTGCCTCCTCTGGCCCCGCGCCGACGACCTCTACTACGCCGTGCCCGCGGCCCTTCTCCTCGGGGCGGCGGCCGCCGGCGACGTCCTCGTCCACCTCGCCTCCTCGGCCCGCCGGCGCGCCCCGCACTCGCGTCTCCTCCTCGCCACCACCGTCGCGGCGGTGGCGGCGGCGGCGTTCGACGGGGCGGGCTTCCTCGCCCTCGGGATCGGCGCGTCGGTCGACTTCGCCCTCTCCGGCCCGGCCTTCTTCGTCCTGATGGGCGGGTTCCTCGCGGCGATGGCCGATCGCCTCGCGCGCCTGCGCCTCGCCGCCTCGACGGACTCGCTGACGGGCCTCGCGAACCGCGCCGTCCTCTTCGACCGCCTGAACCTCGAGATCGCGCGCGCCCGCCGCCATTCGCACCCCGTCGCGCTCGCGATCGTCGACCTCGACGCCTTCAAGGATTTCAACGACCGCCACGGCCACGTGGCGGGCGACCGGCTTCTCGTCGCCGTGAGCCGGGCCTTCGTCGACTCGATCCGGGACACCGACCTGGCGGCGCGGTTCGGCGGGGACGAGTTCGTCGTCCTCCTCCCGGAGGCGGACGCGACGCAGGCCGTGGCGTGCCTCGAACGGATCCGGCTCGGGGTGGCGCGGGCGAGGATCCCGGGCGCGGAGGAGGGCTCCACCGCCTCGGCCGGGATCGCCGTCTTCGACCCGACCGTGCGGGCGAGCGTCTCCGTCTCGGCGTGGCTTCGCCAGGCCGACGCGGCGCTCTACGCCGCGAAGGCCGGAGGGCGAAACCGGGTCCTCGTCGCGCACGGCGCTCCGCCCCCGGCGTCCACCTCCGGCAGCTCGACGAGCCAGGGTGCGGACGTGCGACGCGCTCCGGGCGCGTCCGCGTGAAGCCGGCGCGACTCCTCCTCGACGACGGCGCCGTCGTCGCGCTCGACAAGCCGGCCGGCGTCTCGATGGCGACTTCCGCGCGGGCGGGGAAGTCCGAGGCCGAGGTCGTCGCCCGCCTCCTCGACGCCTGCGGCCTCCCGGTGACCGACCCGCTGCCGCTCCTCGTCCACCGCCTCGACGAGGGGACCTCGGGCGTCGTCCTCCTCGCCCGGGACGCCGGAGCGCACCGGAACCTGTCGGCGGCCTTCCAGGGGCGCGAGGCGAGGAAGACCTACCGCGCGCTCGTCTGGGGTCACCCGGTGCCGGCGCGCGGCTTCTCCGAAGCCCCGCTCGCGCGCGACCCGAAGGACGGGCGGAAGATGGCCGTCCGGGAAGGGGGGAAGCCCTCGATCTCGAGGTGGTCGACGCTCCGCCGCTACCCGTCGGTCGCGGATCTCGAGGTGACGCCGGAGACGGGACGCACGCACCAGATCCGCGTCCACCTCTCCGCGAAGGGGCACCCTCTCGTCGGCGACGACCTCTACGGCGGCGCCACCCGCTGGCGCGGGGTGCGGGAGCCGTCGCTCCGCGCGGCGCTCGCGGCGGTCTCCCACCCGCTCCTCCACGCGGCGCGACTCGTCGTCCCCGCGCTCGCCGTCGAGGTGGAGGCACCACTTCCCGCCGACTACGCGGCGCTCCTCGCGGTCCTCGCGGGCTGAGCGGCCCCCGGCGCTACTCGTAGCGCAGCGCCTCGATCGGGTCGATCGAGGCGGCTCGGAGAGCGGGATAGAAGCCCGAGAGGAGGCCGACCGTCCCGGAGACGCCCGTCGAGAGGAGGAGCGAGGTCGCGGTGACGACGGTGGGCCAGCCGGCGGAAGCGGCGACGATCCGCGCGATCGCGACGCCGAGGACGACGCCGAGGAGCCCGCCGAGCGCGCTCAGCGCGAAGGCCTCCACGACGAACTGGACGAGGACGTCCCTTCGCCGGGCGCCGATCGCCCGGCGGATCCCGATCTCGCGCGTGCGCTCGAGGACGGTCGCGAGCATGATGTTCATGATCCCGATGCCCCCGACGAGGAGCGAGATCCCGGCGATGCACCCCATCACGATGTTGAAGAGGCGCTGCGTCCTGCGGCTCTGCGCGAGGAGCGCCTCGGGGACGACGAGCTCGAAGTCGGAGGCGCCTCCGTGGAGGCGGTCGAGGAGGGCCGAGGCGAGGCGCGCCGCCTCGGTCGGGGACGTCCCGTCCTTCAGCTTCACGACGAGCTCGGAGAGCGGAGACTCGAGAGGGTCCCGGTCGAGCTTGCGCAGCGCCGTCGTGTAGGGGACGAAGAGCTCGCGCGCCGTCGAGCCGACGGGGACTCCCTGGAACGTTTCGCCGGTCTCCCCGGACGGGGAGAGCACGCCGACGACGGTGAACCAGACGTCGTTCACCTTCAGCTCTCCCCCGAGGGCCGGCTGCCAGCCGAAGAGGTCGCGTCGTGCGCCGTCCCCGAGGACGCAGACCTGGGCGTGGCCCTCCTCGTCCGCCTTCGTCAGGAAGCGTCCCGCCGCGAGCGGAAGCGAAACGAGCTCGGCGTGCCGCCACGAGACCCCGGAGACCTTCGCGTCGCTCTTCCCGCCCCGGGCACGGACGCTCCAGGGGTTCACCCGCACGCGAGGTCCGGTGAAGTCGACGCCGGGGACCGCCTGCTCGATCCCCGTGGCGTCGCGAAGGGAGACCCCGATCGACTTCTTCCGGATCTCCTGGAGCTCGTCGGGGCGGAACTCCTTCGCCCTCACGAGGAGGTTCGAGATCCCCATCCGGCGGATCATCTCGAGCGCCTGCCGCTCGGCGCCCGCGCCGATGGAGAGCATCGCGATCACGGCGCCGACGCCGAAGATCATCCCGAGCATCGTCAGGGCGGTGCGGAGCTTGTGCGCCGAGAGGCTCTCGAGGGCGCGCAGGAGCGACTCGCGGAAGCTCACGACGTCCCCCTCACCGGTCCCGTTCCCGGGGCAGGCGACGGGGTCGCCGAGGGACGCGCCTCCGGGTCGACGAGGGCGATGACGTCCCGCTCGGCGAGGCCCGAGACGACGGAGACCCGCCCGAGCGCCGACGCGCCGAGCGTGACGGGAACGGGGGAGAAGGCGCCCCGCTCGCGGCGGAAGACGACGCTCTTCCCGCCCCGCTCGAAGACGGCGTTCCGGGGGACGACGAGGGCGTCCTTCTCGCCGCCGAGGTCGAGCGTCGCGACGATCCTCTCCCCCGGCTTCATCCGGGCGGGGTCCGTCCCGGCGAAGGAGAGGACGGCCCCGAAGTACTGGATCGGGACGTTGCGGAGGCGCGGCCGCGCGAGGGCGTCGACCGACTTCACCGTCGCGGGGATGGGCGCGTCCCCGCGGGACTCGAGCGAGACCGTCGCGGGCCGCCCGGGGACGAGGCCCCCGGCGTCCGCCTCGAGGACCCAGACCTCGGCCTCGAGCCTTCCGAGGTCGGGGATCTCCGCGAGCGCCTGGCCGCTCCAGACGACCTGTCCGACCTGGGGGAGCTCGCCGCGCCAGTTCCGCTTGAGCACGACGATCCCGTCGTGGGGGGCCTTCAGCTCGAGGGCCGCCAGCTCGCGCTCGGCCTTGTCGATCTTGAGCTGCGCCTTCCTCCCCTCGAGGGCGATCAGGTCGTGGCTCGTCCGCGAGAGGCCCTCGCGCTCGCTCCTCGAGGTGACGGCGTGCTTCTCCTTGCGCGTGGCGAGGCCGACGTCGATGTCCGCCTCGATGATCTCGTGGCGGGAGAAGAGCTCGGGGTCGCGGCTCTGGAACGTCTCGGCCGTCGTCCTCTCGCGGCGCGCCTGCTCGGCGTCGCGCCCGAGGTTCGCGACGAGCGCGCCGGACTCGGCGCGGTCCTTCTCGCCGCGGCGGTCGGATGTCGCCCTTTCCGCCCGGCCGTCGGCGAGGAGCTTGACGGTCTGCGAGGGGTCGAGCCGGAGGACGACCTCCCCGGCCTTCACGGGGCTGCCGTCGTCGATCATCCACCCGATCTTCAGGCTCACGTCGTTGCCGGGGACGCGGACCTGGGTCGCGTCGACGGCGCGGAGGACTCCCTCGGCCCGGACCTCGCGCGAGAGCGGGCCCTTCCTCACGACGAACGTCGGGACGGCCGAGTACACCGACATCACGCGCCACGAGCGGT
>CAZNSS010000244.1:0-6134 GCA_964575465.1 uncultured Holophagales bacterium
CGGCTCAGGCCCGTCGGAGGGCGGCCGAGGCCGCCGGCCGGCGAAGGCGCCCGAGCACGACGCCCAGCGTTGCCGTCGAGACGCCCGCCAGGACCCCGCAGAGGACGACGGTGCCGGGCGAAACGGCCTGCGCCGCCCGGCCGGCTCCGTCCGCCATGAGCGGGAGAGCCGACAACAGGGTGGCGACGGGCCTCCCGAACGCGACCGCGAGAAGCTCCACCCAGACCGTGACGGCCGTTCCGGGGCCGAGGCTCCAGAGAGGCGTCAGGGCGAGGCCGAGGCTCCCGCCGAGGAGGCCGAGCCCGACGGCCGCCGGAACCGTCCAGCTCGCCGGGCGGGAGACCTCCCAGGGCGCCCAGGGGCGAAGTTCCACGATCCGGCTCGCGAAGTCGGCCGGCAGCTCGTCCCCGCCCGGCACCGCAACCAGCTCGTCCAGAAGCATTTCGAGCTTCCGGTCGCGGTCGAGGTCGCCCGGGGCCGGGGCGGGTTCGGGGGTCATCGCGTTCTTCGTCATCGTCCCGATCTCTCTATACGGTGCCTTTCGGCAAAAGATCTCGCAAGGCCTGCCGGGCCCGGAAGAGCTTGTTCTTGACCGTCCCCAGGGGCATCCCCTTCAGGTCCGCGATCTCCTCGTAGGCGAGCTCCCCGTAGTGGCGGAGGCTGATCAGCTCCCGGTAGTCGTCCGGCAGCCGCTCGATGGCGAGGTCGAGCGCCTCCCGAAGGCGGGTGCGGGAGAGCTCCTCCAGCGGGTCGGGCTTGCCGTCGACGGGGTCGATCCGCCGCCCGTCGGATTCCTCGTCCGCCGGGAGCTCGAGCGGGATCGCGCGGATCCGCCGCCGCCGGAGGTGGTCGATCGCCGCGTTCCCCGCGATCCGGAAGGCCCACGTCGAGAATCGGTACCTCGGGTCGTAGGAGTCGAGCGCCGCGTAGAGCTTGAAGAAGACCTCCTGCGTCACGTCGCGCGCGTCCTCGGGATCCCCGAGGTAGCGCGAGACGAAGCGGAAGAGGCGGAGCTTGTAGCGCTCGACGAGGACGCCGAACAGCTCCTCGTCACCCGCGAGGATGCGGGCGACGAGATCGGCGTCGGGAATCGCGGCCGGGGCTTCCACCCGGCGATCCTGCCACACCGCGCGCGGAGCCCCCGAGCCTGTGAAATGACGCGGCGCGCCCCGATCCCACGCAGGAATCTCGCGCGTGAGCCGGGCGGGCGAGAACGCACTCCGGTCCGGAAGGTGATTGCATGAAACAGCACACGAAGCTCCCTCTCCTCCTCGCCCTGGCGGCCCTTCTCGCCTCGCCTGCTGCGGCGCAGGTCGTGCCGTACGCGAACGTCGCGACGATCCCCGCCGCACCGGCCCCGACCGACAGCATCGCCCTCACGCTCTCGGGGCAGTGGAACGACACCTGCACTCCGAGCCTCTCCCAGGCGTCGCTCTCCAGGAACGGCTTCGCTCTCCGGGTCCATCTCGACTACACCGGGTTCAGCGGCGCCTGCGGGGCCGCCATCACGCCCTGGACCCTCACGGTTCCCGTCGGCGCCCTCGGCGAAGGGACCTACTCGGTCGAGGTGACACTCGCGCGGTCGCTCGCCCCGGCGGTGACCATCGGCACCGGGTCCTTCACCGTCGCGACGCCCGCAGAGTCCGAGGTCTTCATCCCCGGCTTCCTGGCGAACAACCCGCCCTACGCGCTCGCCAGCAACCTCACCGCGTACAACAACTCCGGCCGGGACGCCACGGTCACGCCGCTGAGAGCCTGGGACGCCCTCGGCGAGAGGAGCGTCGCCACGGCTCCCGTCGCGCTCGGGTCCGGAACCGCCGCCGCCGTGCCGACTCACGACCTCCGCCCGGGCCAGGCCGTCCAGATGCTCGCGGTCCGCCTTCCCGGCCGGATCGCCCTCAGGGCGACGCTCGAGCGGCTCGAGTACGTTCCCGAGGGGCTGCCGAAGGTCCCCGCGTCGCTCGGCCGCGTCGAGCTCCCGGTCTTCACGGGGATCTTCCCGGCCGGAACGACCGCGGTCGCCGGCGACGTCTCGCTGACGCCGGCCGAGTGCGCCGGAGGCCCCGAGGTCCGCCGCCGGGTGAACCTCACGCTCTTCAACGCGGGTGACCACGCCGCCACGTTCGAGGTCGTCGGTACGGCCGTCGGCGCGGCTGCCGGAGCCGGTACACCGCCGCAGACGTACGGCGTCCCCCCGAAGTCGCTCGTCCAGTTCAACGCTCTCCCGGTGGAGGCGTTCCCGGTCTGCGAGCCGGGCGGCGCCTGGTTCCGCATCACGGGCGACCAGCCGTTCCTCGCCTACGTTTCGACGGTCCGTCCCGAGACGACCCCCGGAGGCGTCCTCCCCTACGAGATCTTCCCGGCGCGGCTCGACCGCTGACACCCCCGCGCGGCGCCCCACGGCGCGACGCCCCTCTCCCCCTCGGGGGCCGGCCCGGCCGGCCCCCGTTCTCTCTTCGGGCGAACGGAACCGGGGGCCCGTTCCTCCCCTCGCGGGCGCCCCGTTTCGTCCCCGGCTTCCTCGCGCGGCCTACCAGATGCTCGGCCGCTCGGCCTCGGGGATCACCATCGGCGCGCCCGCGGCGCATCCGAAGGCGGCGTGGAACTCCGGCAGGGCCGAGAGGGGGCCGAGGACGCGGTAACGCCCAGGGCTGTGCGGGTCGGTGTTGAGGCGGACCCGGAGCGCCTCGTCGCGGATGTTGTTCCGCCAGACGGCGGCGTAGTTCAGGAAGAAGCGCTGGGCCGGGGTGTACCCCTCGACCTTCGGCGCCTCGTTCGGGTCTTTCCCGAGCGCCTTCCGGAGCGCCTCGTACGAGATCTTCAGGCCGCCGAGGTCGCCGATGTTCTCGCCGAGCGTCAGCTTCCCGTTGACCGACTGGTCGGCGAGCGCCTTGTAGCCGTCGAACTGCTTCACCATCAGGGCGGTCCTGTCCTCGTACGCCTTCCGGTCCTCGTCCTTCCACCAGTTCTTCAGGTTGCCGTCGGCGTCGTAGCGGCTCCCCGAGTCGTCGAAGCCGTGCGACATCTCGTGCCCGATGACGACGCCGATGCCGCCGTAGTTCACGGCGTCGTCCCCGTCCGCCCAGAAGAACGGCGGCTGCAGGATCCCCGCGGGGAAGACGATCTCGTTCATCGTCGGGCTGTAGTAGGCGTTGACGGTCGGGGGCGACATCCCCCACTCGGTCCGGTCGATCGGCTTTCCGAGCTTCCCGACGTTGCGCTTCACCTCGAAGGCGTTCGCGTTCACGACGTTCTCGAAATACGACGCGCGGGAGACCGGCAGGGCCGAATAGTCGCGCCACTTGTCGGGGTAGCCGATCTTCACGCCGAAGGCAGCGAGCTTGCCCAGCGCGGCCTTCTTCGTCTCGGCTCCCATCCACGGGAGCGCCTCGATCCGTTCCTTCAGGGAGGCGCGGAGGTTCTCGACGAGGACCTTCATCCGCTCCTTCGACTTCGCCGAGAACGCCCTCTCGACGTAGAGCTGGCCGAGCGCCTCCCCGAGGGCGCCGTCGGTGGCGGCCTGGACCCTCTTCCAGCGCTCCTCCTGCTCCGGGATCCCGTTCAGCGTGCGGCCGAAGAAGGCGAACGCCTCCTCGTCGAACCTCTTCGGAAGGATCGCGGCCGAGGAACGGACGAGGTGCCAGCGGAAGTACGTCTTCCAGGAGTCGAGCGGCTCGGCCGCGGCCATCGCCGCGAACGCCGTGGCGAACTCGGGCTGGCGGACGTTCAGCTCCTGCCCTTCGGGGACGCCCATGGCGGCGAGATAGGCCTTCCAGTCGTACCCGGGGGCGGCCTGGGCGAGCTGGGCGAGCGTCCGCCTGTTGTAGTTCTTCTCGGGGTCCCGCATCTCGACGCGCGTGCGCGACGCCTTCGCGAGCTTCGTCTCGAGGTCCATCACGACGGCGGCCTTCGCCTTCGCGGCGTCGGGCTTCTCGCCGAGGAGCTCGAGCATCTTCGCCACGTGGGCGACGTACTTCTCGCGGATCTCCTTCGACTTCGCGTCGTCCTTCAGGTAGTAGTCCCGGTCGGGGAGCCCGATGCCGCCCTGTCCGAGCATCGGGATGTAGCGGGTCGTCTCCTTCTGGTCCTGCGCGACGAAGAAGCCGTAGCCGGCCATGAGGCGCCGTCCGTGCAGCTCGGCGACGAGCATCGGCAGGTCGGCGCTCGACCTCAGGCCGTCGACCTTCGCGAGCCAGGGCTCGAGCGGCTTCGTCCCGGCCTTCTCGATGGCGGTCTCGTCCATTCCGGAGGCGAAGAAGTCGCCCACCTTCTGCCTCACGCTCCCCCTCGGCCAGTCCGTCTTCGCGGACGTCTCCTCGAGGATCGACTTCAGGACGGCCCGGTTCCGGTCGGCGAGCTCCTCGAACGAGCCCCACCGCGACTTGTCGGCCGGGACGGGGTTCGACTTCACCCAGCCGCCGACGGCGTACTGGTAGAAGTCCTCGCACGGCTTCGCTGCCGGGTCGAACGTCGAGGGGTCGACCGGCTTCGGGGCCGGGGCGGCCGGGACGGAGGGTCCGGCCGCGACCGCGGAAAGGGAGAGGCTGAGAACGGAGATCGCCAGGACGCACTTCGAGCGCATCGCTCCTCCTTGACGGTGAGGATCTACGTGCCGGACGACGGTCGGGTTTCGCGGTGGCGCCGGGAGCGAGTCCCGGCCCGGGCTTCTACCGTCCGGCCTTCCGGTACGTCCCCGTCGGCTCCGCTTTCCCGAGGACGTGCCCCTCCGTCGCCTTCTCGAGCGCGGCCTTCGTCGGGCCTCCGAGGTCGGGGAGGGCGACGACGACGAGCAGCACCAGCTCCACGGCTTCTCCCCGGAGGACGCACCGATTCTCCCCCCGCTCGCAGGGGCCGGCGGGGCTCCCGTAGGATGGGGCGATGCCCGACGCCGCGCCGGCCTTCTCCTTCGACGCCGCGACGAAGCGCTTCGGCGGCCTCCTCGCGCTCTCGGGGCTTTCGCTCGACGTGCCTGCAGGAGTCGTCTTCGCCCTCGTCGGGCCGAACGGCGCCGGGAAGACGACCGCCATCGGCCTCCTCACCGGCCTCCTCGCGCCGACCTCCGGAGCGGCAGCGGTCTTCGGGATCGACGTCGCCGCGCGCCCGGTCGAGGCGAAGCGGCTCCTCGGGTTCGTCCCCGACCGTCCCTGGCTCTGGCCTCGCTGGACCCCTCGCGAGACGCTCCGGTTCGTCGGCGCCGTCTTCGGCGGGTGCGGGGCGGAGCTCGAGGCCCGCGTCGACCGGGAGCTCGCCGCCTTCGGCCTCGACGGCGCCGCCGACCGGACGAACGAGACCCTCTCCCACGGGACGCGCCAGAAGGTCGCGCTCGCCCAGGCGTTCCTCCACGAGCCCCGCCTCTTCGTCCTCGACGAACCGATGGTCGGCCTCGACCCGCTCGCGCAGAGGCTCCTCGTCGAGCGGCTCCGCGAGCGGACCGCCGCGGGCGCGGCCGTCCTCCTGACCACGCATCACCTCTCCCTCGCCGAGGAGATCGCCGACGACGCGGGCGTCCTCGTGAAGGGGAAGCTCGTCGCACGCGGCGCGCCCCTCGAGATGTCCGCGCGCGGGGAAAAGGGGCGGCTGTCGGAGCTCTTCTTCGACCTCGCTTCGGACGACGGGCCGTGAGCGCCACGCGCGTCGCGCTCGGGAACTCGCTCCGGGCGCTGGGGCGCGGCCTCTCCCCCCGCTCGACGTGGGAGGCGGCCGGGGCGCTCGCCGTCGTCGCCTCGGCCCTCGCGTTCGTCGCCGGCGAGTCCGCGGGGCTCTCCTTCCTCCTCGACCTCGGCCGGCGGGGCGTCGAGCTGCTGCCCGCTCTCGTCCCGGCGTACCTCCTGGAGCGGCTCCTCCTCGCGGCCCTCTCCGGGACCGCGGCGCTTCTCCTTCTCGGCTCGCTGACGACGGCCGTCTCGACTCTCTTCCTCTCCGAGGAGCTCCTCCTCCGGATGGCGCTCCCGATCCCGCACGCACGGCTCCTCCTCCGGCAGGCGGCCGCGACGATCGCGCTTTCCTCCGGGCCCGCACTCCTCCTCGTCCTCCCGGCCGTCGTCCTCGCCGCGCGGCACGCGCCGTCACCCCTCGCCGGCGCCGGGGCGCTCGCCGCGGCGTTCCTCTTCGCCGCCGTCCTCGCCGGAGCCGCC
>CAZNSS010000245.1:0-6116 GCA_964575465.1 uncultured Holophagales bacterium
GCGCCGCGGCGTCCGGCCGCGCCGGGGCGATCGCGGCGACGAGCGCCACGGCGACGGGAGCCCAGACGAGCAGGACGAGAGTACGCCGGGCCGGCGCGGCAAGGGGTCGCACGGGGCGCATCTCGCGCCCCACGAGCCGGCGCAGCTCCGGCGGAAGCGGGGTCGGTCCGTTCACGTCGATGGTCCCTCCCGGAGGATGCCACGCAGCTCTCCCATGGCCCTGTGCGACCGCAGCTTCGCGGCCATGGTCGTGATGCCGAGCACCGCGCCCACCTCCTGGAAGGAAAGGCCCTGGACGTGGTGGAGGATCACCGCCTCCCTCCGGTCGACGGAGAGCCGGCCGAGGGCCTTCCTCACGGCGTCCCGCGTGGCGAGCGCCTCGGCCTCCGCCGGGACCGGGACGTCGGGCAGCTCGTCCTCCGCGAGCTCCTCGTGACGCCCGCGCCGCTTCTCGGACCGGCACGACATGAGGAAGACGTTGTGCGCGATCGCGTAGACCCACGCCCTCGCGGAGCGGTTCGGGTCGTAGGTCTGCCGCGCCCGGTGGACGTGAAAGAACGTCTCCTGCAGGAGGTCGTCGGCCCGGGCGGCATTCCGGGTGAGCGTCCGCAGGAACGCCCCGACCGGCCCCGCCAGCTCCCCGTAGAGACGCTCGAACGCCGCCTCGTCTCCCGCCTGGTACGCGACCATCAGCGCCGGGAGATCCTGCCGGGGCTCGCCTCGGCCCGATCCGTCCATCTCCTAGGCCTCCGGCCCGGGCGTCGTCTTCCGCCCGGCCGAGCGAGGGTCCCTTCGGGTTCGCGCCAACGGCGGGATGGTAGCCGGTCTGGACGCTCCATGGCGTCTCGATGCTCGAGACCGGGTGGCGGTTTCGCCGGGTACCGACCGCGCGTCGGACGGGGCGGCGGGTGCGCTCCCGTCGCTGCGAGACGCGGGCGTTGCAGGCGATAGGATCGTTCCATGCCGTTCGCCCTCCGTCCCGAGGACCTGTCGTTCCCCGACCGCGCGCAGGTGCGGCTCGCCTTCTCCCGGCTCGTTCCGGCTCCGCCGGACCGGGTCTTCGACGTCCTCGCGGACCACGAGGCGTGGACGCGCTGGTTCGTCGACTTCAAGAAGGCGTCGGTGACGGGAGAGGTGCGGGAAGGCGCTGGCACGAAGCGCCGGGTCTGGGTCGGTCCGATGGTCCTCGACGAGCGCTTCATCGCGTGGGAGAGGGGGAGACGCTTCTCCTTCACGATGCTCGCGTCGAACCTGCCGATCCTCTCGGCGATGGTCGAGGACTGGCGGCTCGCGCCGGTCGATGGGGGTACACGGGTGGACTACGCCGTGGGATTCGATCTCCCCGGCTGGATCCGGCCGCTGAAGGGGATCCTCCTGTGGAAGTTCCGGCCGCTCTTCGAGAAGGCGTTGCCGAACCTCGAGGAGTACCTCCGGAAGAGCTGATCCGCCCGGGAGGCAGAGCTCCTCTTCCTCGGCGCCCTCGCGCCCGACGCTGAAACCTTCTCTCAGGTCCGGCATCTCACGAGGGACAACGAGTTCAGGCCGGAGCCGGCGTGGACCGAAACGGCCGAGAAGAAGCAGACAGGGGAGACCTGTCGACGAAGGAGACAACATGAAGAAGAACCGCCCGTCCGCCGCCTACCTTTCCGCCGTCGTCGCGGGACTGATCGCCGGCTCCTCGTTCGCCGGCAGCGCGTGGGCGCAGGACAAGACCCCCGCCCCTGCCGCGCCCACGGCCACGCAGAAGGAGAAGAACGCCTGCGGCGGCCCCAACGGATGCGGCGGGAAGAAGGCCGAGGACAAGAACGCGACCCCCGGGGCCACCGACAGGCACGCCTGCAAGGGGCAGAACGCCTGCAAGGGCAAGGGCGGCTGCAAGACCGAGAAGAACGCCTGCAAGGGGCACAACGCCTGCAAGGGTATGGGCGGCTGCGCCACCGACGGGAAGGCGCACGTCACGCCGACGCAGAAGCCTGCCTGACGATTCGGGAGGGGAAGGTCCCGCCCGGAAGACGGCCGGGACCTTCCCCTTGACGCGCGAGGAGGAGGACCCCTTGGCCAATCGCTGGAACCTGCCCATTCTCGGCTACGGCATCGGTCTTCGCACGGTCCACTTCGGCGAGATCCTCGACCGGCGCCCCGCGGTGGACTTCTTCGAGGCGATCACGGAGAACTTCCTCGATACGGGGGGCCGACCCCTCCACGTCCTCGACCGGGCGGCCGAGCGGACGCCTGTCGTCCTCCACGGCGTCTCGCTGAACATCGGAAGCATGGATCCGCTCGACCTCGGCTACCTCCGGAAGGTGAAGGAGCTGGCCCGGCGCGTGAACGCCCCGTGGGTGACGGACCACCTCTGCTGGACCGGCGTCGCGGGGCGCAACACCCACGACCTCCTCCCGCTGCCGCTGACCGAGGAGAGCCTCGAGCATGTGGCCGCGCGGGTCCGTACGGTCCAGGACTTCCTCGAACGGCCGATTCACCTCGAGAACCCGTCGACCTACCTGGAGCTGGCGGCATCGACGATGGGCGAAGCCGCGTTCCTCGCGCGCCTGACGGAGAAGGCCGACTGCGGGCTCCTCCTCGACGTCAACAACGTCTTCGTCTCCTCCTTCAACCACGGGTGGGACGCCGGGGCGTACGTCGACGCGATTCCCGCGGACCGGGTCGTCCAGGTGCACCTCGCCGGTCACACGGACAGGGGGACCCACCTTCTCGACACGCACTCCGACCACGTCCGCGACGAGGTCTGGACGCTCTACGAGCGGCTCGTGAGGCGGATCGGTCCCGTGACGACGCTCGTCGAGTGGGACGACGACATCCCCGCGCTCGACGTCGTCCACGCCGAAGCGCTGATGGCGAAGGTCGCGGCGGAGCGGGCGCTGGGGATGGCAGCGGCGATCGCGACGGATACGGCGGGACCGGCGGTCGCGGCGAACGAGATGCATGACGCGGTGGCCGCATGAGCGCGCTCCCGCTCGCCGCGTTCCAGTCCTGGATGCAGGCCGTCCTCGTCCACCCGGACGGCGCCCGGGTCGCCCTCGGAGCGCCGGAGGCGCGCCGGTTCGTCGCCCCCGAGGACGCGCCGACCGTCGTCCGCGAGCGCGGCGGCCTCGACGCCGCGGAGCGGCTCCAGATCTACGCGGGGATGCACCCGCTCCGGATGCGCGACGCCCTCCGATCCGACTACCCGGCCCTGGCCGAGCTCCTCGGCGAGCGGGGCTTCGAGAAGCTCGTGGCCGACTACGTCGCGGCTCATCCGTCGCGCAGCTTCACGCTCGCGCGCCTCGGCGACCACCTCCCGGAATTCCTCGGGGGGTGGGGGAGCCCGCGCCGGAGAGGGCTCCTCGTCGACGTCGCCCGGCTGGAGCGGCTCGCGGCCGAGGTCTTCGACGCGGAGGAGGAGGCGGTGGAGGGCCCCGCGGCCTTCTCCGCCGTCGTGAGGACGGAGTGGTCCCTCGCGAGGCTCCGGCCCTCGGCGACGTTTCGCCTCGCGACCGTCCGTCCCGGCGCGGTCGCCGTCCTCGACGCCGTCCTCGACTCGTCCCCGGCGAAGCCGAGGGCCGGCCGCGGCCGCGCCGAGGTCGTCTTCTACCGGAAGGACTTCGCCGTTCGACGCCGGGTGGTCGGGCCGTTCGCCGGTCGCTTCCTGCGCGCCCTCTCCGAGGGCGCGCCGCTCGGCGAGGCGCTCGCTCGCGCGTCGGACGCCCGCCGGGGCCTCCGCCCGTCGCCGGGCGAAGTCGGCGCCTGGATCGCGGAGTGGCTCCAGCTCGGCTTCTTCGCCCGCGTCGACTTCGGCAGCAGGCCTTCCGGGGTCTAGGCGCCCCGTTCCTCGGCCGCGGCGTCCTCGGGGGCGAACCGGCGGAGGAGGAGACGGTCGAGCGAGAGAGCTCCCGCTCCGAAGGCCGCGAGGAAGCCGAAGGCGAGGAGGTAGAGGAACTCCACCGTGCCGGCGAGGTCCCCGAGGCCCGCGATCTCGGCGCGCCGGGCGGTCGCGAGCGCGACGACCATCGTCGCGGCCAGCGGGACCGAGGCGACCCGCGTGAGGAGCCCGGCGAGGACGAGGAGCCCACCCACCAGCTCGACGCCCGCCACGAACGGTGCCTGAAGCCGGGGCGCCGGGATGCCGAGGCTCGCAAAGTAGTCGACCGACTGCTGCAGGTGATGGAGCTTCCCCCAGCCGGACTGGACGAAGACCCAGCCGACGCCGACACGGGCGGCGGCCTGGGGAAGCCACGAGAGGGAGTCGGCCGTTCGGACGACCAGGCGGCGGGCGGCGAGGGCGGTGCGGACCATCGGATCTCCTTTCGTGATCCGATGCCGCCGAGCCGGGCGTGGTTTCGCGCGGTGGCCCCGTCGCGGCCCTGATTTCGTCCAGGGCCGGTCCGCTCACCGGGCGGTCCGGCTCCTTCCGGGCGCCGTCCGCCTGCACCTCGTCGCTCCCCGCGCGAGGCGCTCCCTCGATTCCGCGAAGTCGCGCCAGACGGGATCGCGCGCCTCGCGATGGCACGTCAGGCAAGCGCCCACGACGAGCGCTCGCCGGATCTCCCCGGCGTCGAGCGAGCGGAGTCCGACGCGGGTCCCGATCCCGGGCTCGGCCGCGTCGAGGCGGGTCCAGCCGTCGGCGGCCGTGAGGGCGTCTTCGGGTGCCGGAGTCGATGGCTCGAACGCCGGCGTGGCACCGGAGACCGAGAGCGTCCCCGTGCCGAGGCCGAGGGCCCACGCCGAGAGGTGGCAGCTCTCGCAGGTGCGAGCCTTCTTCCCGGTGGAGTGCGGGTCGATCGACGAGTAGAGGCGCCGGGAGGCGCGCTGGCCTCCCGCGGCCGTCGCGTCGAGGTCCATCACCATTCCGGGGATCGCAGGGGCGATCCGGCCGTCGGGACGGACGGCGAGGGCGGGAGGACGGGCGGCGTAACCGTTGGACGACTCGACCCAGCGGCCCGGGCTCTCGGCGGCCGTCGCGAAGTCCCACTGCTTTCCATCCGAATCGGAGGACGTATGGCACGTCGAGCAGGTGGGCGCCCAGGCGGCGTGACAGGAGCTGCACGTGAGCCGCTCGTGGCCGCGAAGCCCGTGGCTGGCGTCGGCCGGGGTCTGCCGCGTCGCGAGGGCGACGCCCTGGCCCTTGCGGAGCGTGACCCAGCCGTCGCCGGAGGGGCGGAGGTTCCAGAGGGGCGTCCCCCGCCGGCCGAGCCGGACCTTCTCTCCGGGCGGCCGCGTCTCGCCCCGCTGCCGCAGGAGGTCGCGCGAGATCGCGTCCTTCACCTCGCCCCAGGTCGTTTCGTCCCCCGCGCGCGCCGGTCCGTGGCATGCCTCGCACGTCACCTCGACCTGTTCCTCCTCGTGCTCCCACTCCCGGCCGTCGCCCATCAGGTCGGTGTGGAGGTGGCAGTCGACGCAGGAGAGGCCGGCGACGCGGTGGACGTCGGCCTCGGCGCGGCAGGCGGGACGCCCGTCGTGGAGCGTCGTCGCGGCGTCGCCGCAGGAGCCGGCCTGCGCCTTCTCCACCTCGTAGAGCCCCTCGTAGGTCAGCGCGATTCGGCCGCTCCGGCTGTGGCAGCCGAGGCAGCGGTCGTCCGTGACGCGGGCGTCCACGGGCGGGTGGGGGCGTGGCACGGCGCCGGGGAGCCGGCGTGCGACGTGGCAGGTGGAGCAGCCGGTGCCGTTGCCGTGGACGGCGTCGTCGAGGTTTCCGCGGAGGGCGTGGAGGTGGCACCCTCCGCAGAGCTTGGAGAGGTGCTGCTCGGCGGGAGACTTCTCGGGCTTCGCGAGCGTTCCGACCATCGTCGCCGCACCCCGCGGTGCGGGGATCTCGCCGAAGACCCATCGATCCACGGAGACGATTCCGCTCGCCCGCGCCATCAGCGAGGTGGCGACCCGCTGCGCCTCGCGGACGTGGCAGCCGGAGCGGCCGCAGGTGCGCGCCACGGTCCGGAGCGCGCCCGGCTCCGGTTCCATGCCGGCGTGCGCACGCTTCTTGTCGAACGCGAGAGGGTTGCCGAGGTGGCACGAGGAGCAGCCGACCGCGGCGCGGGCGTGGGCGCCGCCCGGGTCCTCCTCGGGGCGGACGTGGCAGGTGACGCAGCGCTCGGCCCTTCCCCCGGCCCGGTCGGTTCCGC
>CAZNSS010000246.1:0-6113 GCA_964575465.1 uncultured Holophagales bacterium
TGAAGCCGTTGTAGCCCCCCTTCGCGCGGCAGACGAGGAGCGCCGCCGACTGCCGTCCCCGGCTGTCGCCGCCCGCCGCGTCCCCCGCGGCGAGAGCCGCGAGGAGCCGCTCGGCGAGCGGCTTCCCGGTGCTCGCGAGGAACGACTTCTCCATCGCGGCGACGACGCCCTCTCCCGTCAGGATGTTCCCCTGCACCGCGTAGCTCGGCCCGCGCCGGCCTCCCGCCCAGGAGTTGCAGCCCGGGCCGCTGTACGTCGCGGAGTCGCCGGAGGCGGTCACGAGGCCGATCTGCCGCCGGTCGCGCCCCTCGTCTCCCCGAAGAAGGACCTTCAGCGCCTCCTCGGCCGAGAGGCCCCGCGCCATCAGCTCGAGGCCGCCCGGGCCAAACGAGGTGTTCGCCGAGGCCTGCGTCGCGACGGCGCCGACACCCGCCTTCGCCCACGGGACGACGGTCCCCACGGCGAAGAATCGGCTCGCGACCGCCACCCCGACCTCCCCGGTCGCGGGATCCGCCGCGGCGATCGAGAACGTGGCCGGGTCGGGAGGCGCGGCGAAGAGGGCCTGGGCCGAGACCGCGGCGAGCGAGAGGAGGAGTGCGGAGGCGGTACGCATCGAGCTCATCGGGGACCTCGTTCCGGCCAGTCTAACGGTCCGGCGCCCCGCGACCTGCGAATCGAGACGGGTGGCGCGGCGCCTGGGCCCAGCCGGCGGTCGCGGCATGGCGGGAGATCGCGGTGCCGACGTTCGTCCAACTGGTGCCGTTCGTCGAGACCTGGACCCTGTCGGCGGAGGTCGAGTAGCCGGTGTCGTGGTGCATCCAGAACCTCGGCGTCACCGTGACGTAGCCGCTCGCGACGGCGAGGCCGGCGATCGATGAAACCCGCGGAGGCGTAGCCGTAGACGCCGGTCCACCAGGTGCCTGCTGCGGGGCTCGGGCAGGTGCAGGCCTCGCCGCCGATCGAGGCGGCCTGCCGGTCGAACGCTGAAGCGCGGCGAACGCGAGTCCCTTCCGGGCTCGGAGGTCAAACGCCGCGTCGATCCGACCACGGCCGAGATGAGCCTCGGCGCAGCCCTGGCGAATGGCCCCGACCCGGTGCCGTTCGTCCACAATCCGACGTCCGTGCTCGCCCTCCTCCTCGCCCTCGCGATTCTCGAACCGGCGCCCGCCGCGCCGGCGGCGGCCACCGGTTTCTTCCGCGTGGAAGAGCAGGCGGGCCGGCAGTGGCTCATCGACCCGGACGGCCGCCCGTTCTTCTCGACCGGGGTCAACCTCTACCACGCGGGCACGGCTCCCTCACTCTACGATCCGCGGGCGCCCGAGTACGCGGCCCTGCGCCTCTATCCCGGTTTCGAGCAGTGGAGCAAGACCGCTCGGGGCCGGCTGCGCGCGTGGGGTTTCAACACCCTGGGCGCCTGGGCCGAGGAGCGGGCGGCCGCAGGGGCGGGTCTGCCGTACACGGTCTGCCTGGACCTGGGTCGGTGGGTGGGCTCGCCCTGGATCGACCCCGCCTCGCCGAGGGCGCGCTCCACGATTCGCGCGCTGGTGGCCCGCAAAGTGGCGCCCCTGCGGAACGACCGTCGGCTCGTCGGCTACTTCCTCGACAACGAGCTCAAGTGGTACGAGGGAAGCCTCTTCCGCTACTGGGCCCGCGAGCCGGGCAGGGAACGGCTGAAGAAGCGCCTCTTCGTCCTCCTGCGCCAGAGGTACGCCGACGACCTCGAGGCGTTCCGGCGGGACTTCGAGGTCGAGCCCCGGCCGCGGCGATTCGCGGACCTCGAAGGGCCGCTCCGGCGCGTCGAGGTGCGGCCGGGCCGGCGGCCGGAGGTGATCTCCGAGTTCGCGGGACTCCTCGCCGAGGAGCACTACCGCGTCCTGGCGGAGGCGGTCCGCGACGGGGATCCCAATCACCTCCTCCTGGGGGACCGCTACGCCAGCGCCTACTCGCAGGCGGTGGCGCGCGCCGCCGCCCGCCACGTCGACGTCATCTCGGTCAACTGCGCGAACGTCGAGCCCGGCGGCTGGATCTCCCCCTCGTTCCTCGAGACCCTGCACCGCGTCACCGGCAAGCCCCTCCTCGTGTCCGAGACCTACGTCGCCGCTCGCGAGAACCAGTCCGGGAACCGCAACAGCAAGGGGCACTACCTCGTCGTCGACACCCAGGCCGAACGGGCGGCCACCGCCGAGGGATTCGTCACCCGCCTCGCACGCCTCCCGTACGTCGTGGGCTATCACTGGTTCCAGTGGTCGGATCAGCCTTCCGCCGGGCGCGAAGACGGCGAGGACTTCAACATGGGTCTCGTGGACCTCGCCGATCGCCCCTACGAGCTGCTGACCGCGGCGCTCGCCCGCGCCCACGCGAGGACCACGGATCTCCATCGCGCCGGCGCTCCGCCGCGGGGGCTCGCGGAGGCGGACGGGGAATGGGCCGTCCCCACGCGGTCCCTCTCGCTGGACGGAGACCTTCGCGACTGGGACCTCCCCCGTCACTGGGCTCCGGGAGCGGCGGCCAGCGGGGGCGTCGAGCCGTTCGGCGACTTCTACCTGTCGTGGCAGCCGGAGGGCCTAGTGGTCGGGGTCGACTACCAGGACGACGCGCCGGGAGGAGCGGAGGCAGCGGAGCCGCGGAGCCGAAAGCGGCTCACCGTCAGCGTCGACAGGGGCGAGGGCGCGGCAGCCTCGGCGGTCGTCCTGGGCCTCGACCGCTCTTCCGGAAAGGTCCCCGCGCCACTCTCGAGCCCCGACGTCGCCGGTCTTCGCGGGGCGCAGAAGATCCGGGACCTCCGGACGACCGCCGAGGTCCTGGTCCCCGCGTCCTTCTTCGGCCACGAGGCGCTCCGGGAAGGCCAGTCCCTCACTCTCGCGGTCGCGCTCGTCCTGGAGGGCGACACGCGGGTCCTCCGCTGGCCCGCACCGCCCCGCGCGGTCCTGAGGCTCGCGCCCGCCGAGGCGCCGCTCCGCTGATGGACGTCACGAAGCCTGGCGAAGCGCCCGCGCCCCCCGGCGTGCCTTCGACCCTCGGGCCGTCGCTGGCGCTCGCCGGCGTCCTCGTCGCGGCGAAGGCGCTGCTCCTCGACAGGCCCGGGAACTTCGCCTGGGCAGGCCAGCTCGCGGCCTCGACGTGGCAGGACGTCCTCTTCGTCGCCGCCTTCGGCCTGACCGGCTTCGGCGTTCTGCGAGCGGCCCGGCACCACCCGGTCGCACGGCGATGGCTCTGGCGGGCCTTCGTCGTCGCGGGCGTGCTGGCGGTGTGGTTCACGGTCGTCCACGTCGCCGTCTACGAGTGGTCGCGGCGCGCGTTGTCCGTCCAGATGCTCCGGTTCGCGGGCGACGTGGGGAACCTCCGCTCGTCGCTCACCGCCCGCCTCACCTGGGTCAACGTGCTCGCCCTCGTCCTCGTGCCGGCACTCTTCGCCGTGGCCTTTCGGAAGCCGCGGCCCGCGGCCTCGCCGTGGCGAGCCGGGGTCGCCCTCCTCCTGGGTGCCGCGTGGGCGCTCGCGGGCCGCTGTGTCCTCCATCGCGCCGCGCCGGAGTGGCTCCTGCGGATGAGCCGGAACCCGCACGCGACCCTGGCCTGGTCCGCGGTCGAGGAGGCGCGCGGAGCCGGCGCGATCGCGCTGCCGCGGGACTTCCGTGCCGACGACCTCGAGGAGTTCCGGATCGTGGGCGAGCGGTCTCGGCCGCCCGCGGTCCCGCCCGCGGCCCGTGTCCGGAACGTGATCGTCGTCGTCCTCGAGTCGACGGGCGCCCGCCACCTCGGCCTCTACGGCAGCCCCGCGGACGCCATGCCGAATTTCACCGCGGAGGCGGCGAACGCCCTCGTGGTGGACGCGGCCTACGCCAACGTCGGACTCACGGTCTGCACGTTCCAGGTGATCGCGTTCTCCGTCCTTCCCGGGCTGCCCTGGTGCTACGTCCCCTGCGGGGACCGCCCTCTCCCGAAGACCCTCGCGGAGCTCCTCGTGGAGCGCGGGTACCGCACCGCCCTCCTCTCCTCCGCGGACATGAACTACGAAGGCATGGCCTGGGAAGCGGAGCACCACGGGTACCAGGTGATACGGCACTACTGGGACCTCGACTGCCCGTCCCAGTCCTCCTGGGGCGCGGAGGATTCGTGCCTGTTCGACGGCATCCTCCGGTTCGCGGACGAGAAGCCGGAGAAGCCGTTCTTCGCGCTGGCCTGGACGAGCCAGGCCCACGACCCCTACGTCGTCAGCCGGAAGGATCAGGGCCGGGACTTCGGTCCCCCGGGCACCGCGGCCGACCTCGCCCGCTACCTGCGGATTCTCGGCACGGTCGACACCGGCCTCCAGAGTCTCCTCGACGGTCTCCGTCGACGCGGTCGCGACCGAGACACCCTGGTCGTGATCGTGGGCGACCACGGCGAGGCCTTCGCCGAGCCGCACGGCTACGTCGGCCACGGCGGAGTCCTCTACGACGAGAGCATCCGCGTGCCCCTGGTCCTCTGGAGCCCGGCGCTCTTCGCCGGCTCGGGGCGCAGCATGCAGGTGACCTCCCACGTCGACCTCAACCCCACTCTCGCCGACCTCCTCGGCGTGCCTCCGTCCCCCGGCTGGCAGGGACACAGCCTCTTCGACCCCGCGCGGCCGGACCGCGCCTACTTCTTCGCGGCGCTGGGGGACCTCCTTTTCGGCGTCCGCGAGGGCTCGCGCAAGTACGTCTACAGCGCCAGCCGAGGCCAGGAGAGCGTCTACGACCTGAGGCGGGACCCCGACGAAACGCAGGACCTCTCGGCCCGGGATCCCGCCTTCTGCCGGCGCCAGCGCCAGCGCCTCGCCGCCTGGATCGCCTACGAGGAGTACCTGCTGAAGGGCACGCCGCTCACCCCCCGCGTCCCGCGGTGACGGTATCCTCCCGGCCTCACGACGGGAGAAGAAGGTGACGCGAGAGATCGATACCATTGTGCAGGGTGCGCGCGAGCGGACCGACCCGGTCGCACGCGGGGAGTACCTCGACGAAGCCTGCCGCGGCGACGAGGCCCTGAGGGCCCGTGTCGAGGCGATCCTCCAGGCGGACGAACCGACCGTCGACCACGCCTCGGCGCCCGGCGGGGCGACGTCCGACGAGACGCTCCCGGCGGCCGACGGCGGCCGGCGGACGTCGCTCCTCGAGGGACCGGGCTCGCGGCTCGGGCCCTACCGGCTCCTCGAGAGGATCGGGGAGGGGGGCTTCGGCACGGTCTTCCTCGCCGAGCAGGAGGAGCCCATCGTCCGCCGGGTCGCGGTCAAGCTCCTGAAGCCGGGGATGGACACCGAGAAGGTGGTGGCGCGCTTCGAGCTGGAGCGCCAGGCCCTCGCGCTGATGGACCACCCCAACATCGCGCGCGTCATCGACGCGGGGGCCACGCCGACCGGGCGCCCCTACTTCGTCATGGACCTCGTCGAGGGTGCTCCGATCTCGGAGTACTGCGACCGGAACGGTCTCTCGATCGAGGCCCGTCTCGAGCTCTTCGCCCAGGTCTGCAACGCCGTCCAGCACGCCCACACGAAGGGGATCATCCACCGCGACATCAAGCCGTCGAACGTCCTCGTCTCGACCCACGACGGGAAGCCGCACGCCAAGGTGATCGACTTCGGCATCGCCAAGGCGACGGCCGACCGGCCGGCCGGAGAGACGCTCTTCACCGTGGACGGGGCGATGATCGGCACGCCCGAGTACATGAGCCCGGAACAGGCCGAGGGCTCGCTCGACATCGACACCCGCACCGACGTCTATTCCCTCGGCGTCCTCCTCTACGAGCTGCTGACCGGCTCGACCCCCTTCAGCACGCGCGAGCTCCGGGCCGCGGGGGTCGCCGAGGTCCGGCGGATCATCCGCGAGGTCGACCCGCCGAAGCCCTCGACGCGCCTCGTCCACTCCGTCGAGACGCTGGTCCGCGCCGCGGCGAAGCGCCAGATGGCGCCGAAGCGTCTTTCGGCGATCGTCCGGGGCGAGCTCGACTGGATCGTCATGCGGGCCCTCGAGAAGGACCGGCAGCAGCGCTACCCGACCGCCAACGCCCTCGCGATGGACGTCCAGCGCTACCTGGGCGGCGAGCCGGTGGTCGCCGCGCCGCCCGGCGCCGCGTACCGGCTGCGGAAGTTCGTGAGGCGC
>CAZNSS010000247.1:0-6103 GCA_964575465.1 uncultured Holophagales bacterium
GGCCGGCACGGGCGAGGCGCCCGCGCCGGCCGCCCCTCCCGTCGCGCCGGAAGGGCCGCGGCGGATCGAGGTCCTCGACCGCCCCGGCTCGGTCCAGACGAACCTCCTCGTCGGCAACCTCGGTTTCCCGCGGACCGATCCCGACGCCCACCCGCTCGAGCTCGCCATGACGATCTACGGCGGCTCGTTCACTTCTCGGCTGGTGCAGAACCTGCGCGAGGCGAAGGGGTACACCTACTCGCCGGGCGCGGGTGCGAGCTGGCTCGCCGGCTGCGGCACGGTGCGCTCGTACGCGGCGGTCCGGAACGAGGTGACGGGAGCCGCGCTGAACGAGATCCTCTACGAGATGGAGAGGATGGCGACGACGGAGCCGACGGACGAGGAGATGGAGCGCGCTTTTCGACGCGACGCGGGCTCTCTCGCGATCTCCCTCCAGACCGCGGCGGGCGTCGCCGACGAGCTCGCGCGCCTCTGGGTCCTCGGTCTTCCCCCCGACGAGATCGGTCGCGAGGTGGACGAGCTCGCCAGGGTCACGAAGGCCGACGTGCGCCGCGCCTCGCGCCGGGTCTTCGGCACGGGCGCCGCCCGCATCGTCGCCGTCGGCGACGCCGCGGCGATCCGCGACGAGCTCGTGACGTTCGCGCCCCTCGTGGAGACCGGCGGCGGGTGACCACGCCCGGGCTTCAGATCCAGCGCCGCCTGCGGAAGAGCCAGAGCATCCCGGCGGTGATCGCGAGCCAGAAGACCCAGAGCGCCGGGTAGAACCAGCGGATCCTCAGCTCCGGCAGGAACTCGAAGTTCATCCCGTACACGCCCGCGAGGAACGTGAGCGGCATCCAGATCGCCGAGAAGATCGTGAGGACCTTCACGATCTCGTTCAGCCGGTTCGAGGAGACCGAGAGGTGCGCCTCGAGGGCGCCGCTCGCGAGGTCCGTCAGGACGATCGTCGTCTCCTCGAGCCGGGTCACGTGGTCGTAGACGTCGCGGAAGTAGTGAGACGTCCGCTCCTCGATGTAGGGGAGGTCGCGGCGGGCGAGGCGGCCGAGCATCTCGCGCTGGGGAGCGACGAGGCGGCGGATCGTCAGGAGCTGCCGCTTCAGGTGGAGGAGCTCCTGCAGCGCCTGCTGCGGCGGCGCCCCGGAGAAGATCGTCTCCTCGATCTCCTCGAGGCGCTCCTCGCACCGGTCGAGGATGGGGAGGAGCTCGTCCATCATCCGGTCGACGAGCGCGTGGAGGACGCGGTCCATCTGGCTCTCCATCGGGAGGTCCTTCTCGACGACGAGCCGCGAGACCTCCCGGCAGGCCGGGACGGGGCGCCGGTGGACCGTGACGAGGAAGCCGGGGCCGAGCCAGGCGGCGACCTTGTAGCTGTCGAGCTCGAGCCCCTCCTCCGACGGGCGGAGCCCGCGGAAGAGGAGGAAGAGGTAGCTCGCGAACTCCTCCACCTTCGGCGGCTGGACGGGCGTGAGGGCATCCTCCACCGTCAGGGGGTGGAACCCGCAGGCGTCGACGAGGGCGCCGGCCTCCTCCTCGGTCGGGTTCTCCACGTCGACCCAGATCGAGCGGCCGGCGAGGCCGGGCCAGGCTTCGGACAGCGTTACCCCTTCGAGGAGACAGAGCCCTCTCCCTTCCTCGTGGAGGTGGACGGTCAGCATCGCGCCGAAGTGTAGCCGGGGCGAGGCGCGCGAGGCGCCCGGCCGGATTCCGGGCGAGAATGCGCGCGGGGCGGGACCGGGGCGACGCGGGACGGCGGATGCGCCAGAATCCGCCGGAGGCGCGATGACGGCGAAGAGGATCCTCCTGACGGGCGGCGGGACGGCCGGGCACGTGAACCCCGCGCTCGCCATCGGGGCGGCCCTCGCCGAGCCGGGGAGCGAGACCCTCTTCGTCGGCGTGAAGGGCCGGGCCGAGGAGCAGGTCGTCCCGCGCGAGGGGATCCCGATTCGCTTCGTCCGGGCCTCGGGCTTCCCGGGGATCCGCCCCACCCCCGCCTTCGCGCGCTTCCTCGCCGACCTCGTCGCCGGGACGCTCCAGGCGGCCTGGATCCTCCTCCGCTCCCGCCCCGACGTCATCGTCGGGACCGGCGGCTTCGCGTCGGCGCCCGTCATCTTCGCCGCGACGCTCCTCCGGAAGCTCCGGCTGTCGAAGGCCCGGGTCTTCGTCCACGAGCAGAACGCGGTGCCGGGGAAGCTGAACCGCCTCGTCGGACGCTTCGCCGAGAAGGTCTTCGTCACGTTCCCCGAGACGCTCTCGCTCTTCCCGGGGAACGGGGCGCTCACCGGCTACCCGGTGAGGAAGAGGATCGGCCACGTGGCGCGCGAGGAAGCGCGGTCGCGCCTCGACTTCGACGTGCCGGACGGGCGGACGGTCGTCTTCGTCTTCGGCGGCTCGCAGGGCTCCCGCTCGCTGAACCGCGGCCTCGTCGACGCCCTCGGCGCCCTCCTCCCGCACGCGGACCGCCTCTTCGTCGTCCACGGCACCGGCCTCTTCAAGGGCGCGGGATACGACGCGCAGGCGGACACGGAGGCGCGTCTCACCGCGCGCTACACGGAGGAGGAGAGGGCGCGGATCGGGGCGTTCTACGTCTCGCGGAGCTACTTCCACGACATCGCGTCGGTCTACGCGGTCTCCGGCCTCGTCGTCATCCGCGGCGGCTCCGGGAGCCTCAACGAGGTCGCGCGGATGGGGATCCCCGCCCTCGTCGTCCCGAAGGCGAACCTCCCCGGCGACCACCAGGTCGCGAACGCGCGCGCCCTCGAGCGGGCCGGCGGGGCCGAGGTCCTCTACGAGGAGACGGTCCTCGAGGACGGCCACCTCGTCGAGAAGCTCGACGGGGCGACGCTCGCGCGGCGGATCCTCGCCCTGGCGGAAGACCGGGAGCGGCTCGCCGAGATGTCGCGCAAGGGTCGCCACGTCCTCGGCATCGACGCCGCGGCCGAGATCGCCCACCACGTCGAGCACGGCCGCGGGAGCGGGACCGTCGACCCGACGCTCGTCCCGGCCCCGACGGTCGTCTCGAACGCCGCTCTCCTCTCGAAGCTCGAGAAGGCGGCCGCGGCGGCGGGAGCGGGCTACCGCGTGGAGGACGTCGTCGAGCCGCGCGACCTCGCGTGGTTCCGGAGCCGCGCGGCCTCGCTCCTCGTGAACGACGCATGGGAGGCGCGCAATCTCGGCGTGAAGCTCCTCGGCTTCCTCGACGCGAAGGAAAAGCTCCCGCTCCTCCTCGCTCTCCTCGCCGACCGGACTCCCGCCCCGGCGCTGCACCGCCTCCTCGGCGGCGACTTCGCCCAGGTCGGCTTCGTCAGGAGGAACGTCTACTCGGCCCTCGCGCGCCTCGGCGTCGTCGACCCGGCCGTCGAGGAGGCCCTCCTCGCCGGCTTCTCCGACCCCTACTGGGAGGTGAGGGCGGAGGCGGCGCGCTCCGCCGCGCGTCTCGCCGGGCACCTCGAGCGGCGGGCCGACCTCGTCGCCGCGCTCCGCAAGGGGCTCTCCGACCGGAACATCGAAGCGGCCGCGGCGGCTGCCGAGGCCCTCGGCGCCCTCGGGAACGAGCGGGACGCCCTCCCGGCCCTCCTCGCGCTCGCCAGCTACCGTTTCTGGAAGGTACGCGCCGCCGCGCTGAAGGGGGTCCTCTCCCTCGTCGAGAGGGGAGAGGTGGCGAACCGCGAGGCTCTCAAGGAGGCGCTCCCGGCCTTCCTCCTCACGTCGACCGACTTCCGCCCCCAGTTCGAGATGAAGCTCTCGTACCGCCGCGTCGTAGAGGCGCTGGCGCGCGGCAGGGAGGTGCCCCGGTGATCTTCTGGATCGGAAAGCTCCTCGCGCCGTTTCCCTCGCTCTCGTTCCTCCGCCTCGCCGAATACCTGTCGGCCCGCTCCATCGGTGCGGCGCTCACGGCGGTCCTCCTGACGCTCTGGGTCACCCCGAGGGTCATCTGGTGGCTGCAGCGGCGCGCGTTCGTCGACCAGATGCGGGAGACGGGGATCCCCTCGGCCTTCGACAAGGCGGGGACGCCCGTCATGGGGGGCGTCGTCCTCGTCGGCGTCGTCGCCTTCTCCTGCCTCCTCTGGTGCAACCTCCTGAGCGGCTATGCCCCGCTCGTCCTCCTCGGCATGGTCTGGTTCGGGGCGATCGGCTTCGTCGACGACCGGGCGAAGATGAGGGCGAGGTCGGGGGACAAGGGGATGTCGGAGCCGAAGAAGCTCCTCCTCCAGGGAGCGTTCGCCACGCTCCTCGTCGCCGTCCTCGCGAGCCCCTTCACGCCGCTCCCGGCCCACGAGGCGGCCCACCTCTACGTGCCGTTCTTCAAGACGTCGATCCTCGACAACCCCTGGGTCTACTTCCCGTTCGTCTTCGTCTTCGTCCTCCTCGTCGGCAACTCGGTCAACATCACCGACGGGATGGACGGCCTCGCGATCGTCCCCTCGGTCTTCGCGATCTCGGTCCTCGGCGTCTTCGGCTACCTCCTCGGCAACGCCATCTGGTCGCGATACCTCTTCTACCCCTTCCTCCCGGGGGCGGGCGAGCTGGCCGTCTTCGCCTCGGCCTTCGCGGGGGCCGGCATCGGCTTCCTCTGGTTCAACGCCTACCCCGCGCAGATCTTCATGGGCGACACCGGCTCCCTCTCCATCGGCGGGAGCCTCGCGGTGGCGTCGGTCCTCCTGAAGCAGGAGGCCCTCTTCGTCATCCTCGGCGGGCTCTTCGTCGCCGAGGCGTTCTCGTCGCAGGTCCAGGACAAGATCGGGATCAAGCTGCTCGGCCGGCGGATCTTCGCGCGCGCGCCGCTCCACCACGCCATGGCGTACAACGGGCTGGCCGAGACGAAGGTCGTCGTGAGGCTCTGGATCGTCTCCGGCATCCTCGCCCTCGCGGCGCTCGCGACGCTGAAGATCCGGTGACCGGGCCGCGCCGATCCTCGACGGCGAACGCCCTCCTCGTCGGCGCGGGCGTCCTCCTGAGCCGGCTCGCCGGCTTCGTGCGGGAGCGAATCTTCGCCCACTACCTCGGGAACTCCGACGCGGCCGACGCCTTCAAGGCGGCTCTGAGGATCCCGAACGCCCTCCAGAACCTCTTCGGCGAGGGGGCGCTCTCCGCCTCGTTCATCCCGGTCTACGCGCGGCTCCTCGCGGAGGGGCGCGAGGATGAGGCGAAGAAGACGGCGCGCGCCGTCGGGACGCTCCTCGCGATCCTCGTCGTCCTCCTCGTCGCGCTCGGCGTCCTCGCGACGCCGCTCCTCATCGACCTGATCGCCCCCGGCTTCTCCGGCGAGAAGCGCGCGCAGACCGTCGTCCTCGTGAGGATCCTCTTCCCCGGCATCGGCCTCCTCGTCCTCTCGGCCTGGTGCCTCGGGATCCTGAACAGCCACCGGCGCTTCTTCCTGCCCTACGCGGCGCCCGTCCTCTGGAACGGCGCGATGATCGCGGCGCTCGTCGCGGCGGGCCTGAAGGTCGCGCCGTACGCGCTCGCCGAGTGGACGGCCTGGGGCGCGGTCGCCGGGAGCCTCCTCCAGCTCGCGGTGCAGCTACCGCGCGTGCGCCTCCTCGCGGGGCCGCTCAAGCCCGACCTCGGCTTTCGCTCCCCGAACGTGAGGAAGGTCGTCGCGAACTTCCTCCCGAGCGTCGGGAGCCGCGGCGTGACGCAGGTCTCGAGCTACGTCGACCAGGTCATCGCGAGCTTCCTCCCGGCCGGCGCCGTGGCGGCGCTCGCCTACGCGCAGACGCTCTACCTCCTCCCGGTGTCCCTCTTCGGCATGTCGGTCTCGAGCGCCGAGCTGCCGGAGCTCTCGAGCGGCGTCGGCGGCGACGCGCTGCGCGAGAGGCTCGACGCCGCGCTCCGACGGGTCGCGTTCCTCGTGGTGCCGTCGGCCGTCGCCTTCGCCGCGCTCGGGGACCGGGTCGCCGCCCTCGTCTTCCAGACGGGGGCCTTCACACGCGACGACGTCCGCTGGGTCTGGGCCGTCCTCGCCGGCTCCTCGGTCGGCCTGCTCGCCTCGACGCTCGCGCGCCTCTACGCGTCGGCCTTCTGGGCGCTCCACGACACGCGGACGCCGCTTCGCTTCGCGATGGCGCGGGTCGCCGTCGGCGCCGGCCTCGGCGCCCTCTTCGCG
>CAZNSS010000248.1:0-6083 GCA_964575465.1 uncultured Holophagales bacterium
TCGACGCCGCCAGGAGGACGACCGCCCGGCGTCCCTCTCCGCGTGCGACCCGGCGGACGGCGAGGAGGAGCCACGGGACGGCGGCGGCCGTCAGGGTGTGCGGGTGCTCGAGCCAGGCGACGAACGGCCCCGAGAGGGAGCAGACGGCGGCGGCGAGGAGGGCGGCGGCGCGCGAGCGACCGTCGTCACGGGCGAGAGCCCATCCGCCGCCCGCCGCGACGAGGAGACGGAGGAGGAGCGAGAGGTTCCACCCCGGGAAGAGCGGCAGCGCGAGCGCCGGCCAGAGGAGGGGCGACCCGAGGGCGGACTGGCCGTTCCCGAGGAGGGGCTGCCCGGCCTCCTGGTGCGGGTTCCAGAGCGGGAGCCTTCCCGCCCGGAGCTCGGCGCGCGCCAGCTCGGCCCACGGAACGAACTGCCAGACCGGGTCGGAGAGAGCGGACGCGGACGGGGCCAGCACCGGGCGTCCGGCCGACGGCGCCCAGGGCCAGAAGTGGCCCCGGACGGCGTCCGAGAAAAGGATTCCGCGGTGCATCCCGAGAGTGAGGGAGAGGAGCGTCCCGGCCGCGAGGAGCGCCCCGGCCCGCCAGGCCGCCCGGACGGCGCACGGCGGGTCGTCCCGCACGAGCCTCAGCGCTCTCGGCGGCGGATCGCGTCGAGGAGGCCTTCCTCGCCGCGCGCGTCGAGGAGGTCGGCGACCGTCTCCTCCTGGCGAAGGAGACGCGCGACCTGGGCCAGGAACTGGAGGTGCTCGACGGTCGCCGAAGCGGGCGAGGCGAACGCGAGGACGACCCGGATGCCGGGCGGACCCGAGGCGTAGACCCCCTCGGGGTTCACGCCGAGGGCGCCGACGATCCGGGAGAGACCGGGGACGCGCGCATGGGGGAGAGCGACGGAGCCGAAGGAGGTCGACCCGGCTCCCTCCCGGTTCCGGATTCCCTCGAGCGCCCCGTCGGCCGACTGCGCGGAGAAGCCCTCGGCGAGGAGGACCGGGCGAAGGAGGTGGTCGACCGCGTCCTCCGGGCTCAGCGCCCGGAAGCCGACCTGGACCCGGCCGCGGGACAGGATCGCCGAGAGCCGCGTCTCGACCACCGTCTCGCGCATCGACACGCTGGCTCCTCCACGCCCGGATGATCGTTCCGCCACGAGGGAGAGGCAAGTGGAAACGCCCCGTCCCCGCTAAGATCGCGCGCTGTCATGAGCCTCTCCGTTCTCGACTGGGGAATCGTCCTCGCCTACTTCGCGCTGTCGATCGGAATCGGCCTGAAGTTCACGAAGAAGGGCGGCGAATCGCTCGAGGAGTACTTCGTCGCGGGCCGCGCGGTCTCGTGGTGGCTCGCGGGCTCCGCGATGATCGCCACCACCTTCGCCGCCGACACGCCGCTCGTCGTGACGGGCCTCGTCGCCCGGCACGGCGTCGCCGGCAACTGGCTCTGGTGGAACATGGTCATGAGCGGCACGCTCACCGTGTTCCTCTACGCGCGGCTCTGGCGGCGGGCGAAGGTCATGACCGACGTCGAGTTCGCCGAGATCCGCTATTCCGGAAGGCCGGCGACGTTCCTCCGCGCGTTCCGCGCGCTCTACCTCGCCCTGCCGATCAACCTGATCATCATGGGCTGGGTCACGCTCGCGATGGTGAAGATCCTCGGCATCGCGCTCGGGATCTCCCCCGTCTGGGCCGTCGGGATCTGCTTCGTCATCACCGTCGCCTACTCGGCCGCGGCCGGCATGTGGGCCGTCCTCTGGACCGACCTCGTCCAGCTCGTCATCAAGATGACGGCCGTCATCGTCCTGGCGGTCTACGCCGTCCGCGCGGTCGGCGGGATGGGCGCCCTGAAGGAAGGTCTCGCCGCCCACTTCGGCTCGCTCGACGCGGCGCTCTCCGTCGTCCCGCCCGCGGGCTCCCCGTGGATGCCCGCCATCGCGCTCTTCACGTTCCTCGCGGTCCAGTGGTGGGCCGCCTGGTACCCCGGCGCCGAGCCGGGGGGCGGCGGCTACGTCGCGCAGCGGATCTTCTCGGCGAAGAGCGAGCGCGACGGGATCCTCGCGACCCTCTTCTTCAACGTCGGCCACTACGCGCTCCGTCCCTGGCCCTGGATCATCACCGGGCTCTGCACCGTCCTCCTCTACCCCGGCGGCGTCGAGATCGCGGGGAAGAAGGACGTCGAGGCGGCCTACGTCCAGGCGATGGTCGACCTCCTCCCCTCGGGCTGGAAGGGGTTCCTCCTCGCCGGCTTCGCCGCGGCCTACATGTCGACGATCGGCACGCACCTGAACTGGGGGGCGAGCTACCTCGTCAACGACGTCTACCGGCGCTTCCTGAAGAAGGACGCGACCGAGAAGCACTACGTCCTCGCCGCTCGGCTGACGACCGTCCTCCTCTTCCTCGCCTCCATCGTCGTCACGCTCAACCTCGGGACGATCGCCGAAGCGTGGCTGTTCCTCCTGGCGCTCGGGAGCGGGACGGGCCTCGTCCTGATCCTCCGCTGGTACTGGTGGCGGATCAACGCCTGGAGCGAGATCTCCGCGATGGCCGCCTCGATGGCCGTCTCGCTCGGCGCCATGTGGTGGTTCAAGCGCGCCGGTGCGGTCGCGCCGGGGCCGGGTGCCGAATTCGAGGCCCAGGCGAAGACGATGCTCGTCACCGTCGTCGTCTCGACGCTCGTCTGGCTCTCCGTGACGTTCCTCACGAGGCCCGAGCCCGACGAGAAGCTCCGCTCGTTCTACGAGCGCGTGAGACCCGGCGGCCCGGGCTGGGCGCGCGTCTCGACGGCGATGGGCCTCGGGCGCGAGGGGATCCCCGGCGGGGCGCTCTCCTTCGCGAACTGGGGCCTCGCGATCGTCCTCGTCTACTCGGCGCTCTTCGGGATCGGCAAGGTCGTCCTCGGCGCCACGGCTTCCGGCCTGGGCCTCCTCGCCCTCGCGGCCGCGTGCTTCGCCCTCGTCATGCGGAACCTGCGGCGCTGAGCTTCCGGATGCCCGCGGGCGCTCACGGCCCCGTTCGGGCCGTGAGCGCCCCTGCCCAGGCGGCGATCTCCTCGACGACCTCCACCGAAACGTGGCCCTCCCGCTTGTACTCGCCGGGCGTGGCGGGACCTTCCCCCTCGACGAACAGGTGATTGAGCTTCGGGAAGAGACGGAACGTCGCGTTGGGCGCTCCCGCGAGGCCCGCCCGCCACCCCTCGAAGTCCTTCGCCGTCACCTGGCAGTCGCGCTCTCCCTGGAGGACGAGGACCGGGATCCCCAGCCTCGCGGCGGTCGCCGCCGGATCGTAGCCCGCGAGGTCGAGCCAGTACGGCCCCGACGCGCCGAGGAAGAGAGTCCCGGCCGCCGGGGGCCTGGCCGGGTCGAGCGCGCGGACCTTCGCCATCGCCTCCTTCATCGCGCCGGCCTGATCCCGCGTCGCGGCGCCGACGGAGACGAGGTCGTCGATCTGCTCCGGCGCCTGGACGTCGAGCGGACGGGTGTTGCCGGCGAGGATCACGAGCCCCGCCAGCGCCGGGTCGCCGGCGGCGATCTGGGGAGCCAGCATCCCGCCGAGGCTGTGGCCGAGGACCGCCACCCTCCTCGCGTCGACCTCCGGTTGCGCGCGGAGGACCTCGACCGCCGCGTGGGCGTCGTCGACGACCTCCTCCTTCACCGTGATCGAGAGGCCCCTCATCCGCGCCGCGTGCAGCTTCGTCCGCTTCTCGTAGCGGAGGACGACGACGCCCCGGGCCGCGAGCCCGCCGGCGAGATCCCGGAAGACCCTCGTCCCTCCGACGGTCTCGTCGCGGTCGTTCGGGCCCGAGCCGTGGACGAGGACCAGGGCCGGGAACGGGCCGTTTCCCTCCGCGGGAAGCGTCAGCGTTCCCGGGAGCGCCCACTCGCCGCTCCCCACCGTCACCTCGCGCTCCCGCGATCTCGTCGCGTCGGCGTACGGCGGGGGACTCCCCCCGCCGGGCGGCGGCCCCGGGAAGATGCGGAAGCCGGCGAGCCTCCCCCTGGCGTCGAAGGTCATCCGGAGAAAGACGACGGCCTTCTCGAAGGTGGCCGGGACCCAGGCGCTCTCCACGCCCTTCTCGGTCCGGACGACGGGCGTCCCGACCTCGTTCAGCGGGCCGAGCTGCGCGTGGAGGGAATCCCAGATCCCCCTGAACATCTCCTCCGGCAGCGCGACCCCCATCTGCGGAGAGAACCGGGCGATGAATCCCTCGAAGTCGCCTTTCTCGAGGAGGGCCGTCATCTCGGACGCCAGGGCGTCGACCCGCGCCGGGGACGCCGACGACGGGGACGTTGCGAGGGCGGCGAGGAGGAACGCGACGGTCGGTACGGCGTGGAGCATGTGCACCCCTCGAGACGCGATGGGCAGGTGAGCCCCACATCACGAATGGGCGGTCGCGGCCTCCCCGTCAACGAGCGGACGTGATTCCCATCCAGACCCAAGCGCCCCCCAAGGGTCCGGATGCCGATGGAGCAGCTGTTCTCCAGCCTTCCCGCGCCGTCGCCGGGGACGATGGAGACGGCGGCGGGAACGAGGAGGGGCAGCTCCCCGCGGAGGAGCGTCCGGTCGACGGGGCAGGCGGGTTCAGGAGCGTCCGCGTCCCTTCCTCTTCCGTTCCGTCATCCCGAGGAGGAACCGGAGCGCCTCCTGGAAGACGGTCGCGTCGAGCGAGTAGACGACGTTCTGGCCGTGCCTCGCGTCCTGGACGAGGCGCGCCTGCTTGAGGAGCGAGAGGTGGTGCGAGATCGAAGGCTTCGTCATGTCGAAGCGTTCCGCGATCTCGCCGGCGTTCAGGTCCCCCTCGCGGAGGTACTCGAGGATGCGGCGCCGCGTCGGGTCGGCGAGCGCCCTGAAGACGAGGCCGGGGTCGCTCACGGGAGCGCCCGCGGCGGGAGCGCGAGCGCCCACCCCGCGATCGCCTCGACGACCTCGGGCGCGACGTGGCCCGGCTTCTCGTACTCGGCGGGCGTCGAGGGCCCATCTCCCGCGACGAAGAGGTGGTTCAGCGCCGGGAAGAGCCGGATCGTCGCGCGCGGGTCGCTCCCGAGCGCCGCCTTCCATCCCTCGAGATCCTTCGCCGTCACCTGGTAGTCGCGCCCTCCCTGCAGGACGAGGACCGGCAGGGCGAGCGCCTTCGCCGCCGCCGCGGGGTCGTAGCCCCGGAACGAGAGCCAGTACGACGCCGGCGCGCCGAGGAGCGTCGCCGTCTTCGCCTCGGGCGCGCCGGGAGAGATCGCCCGGAGCTTCGCGGCGTCGGCCTTCGTCGCTGCCGCGACCTCGGGCGTCGCGGCCCCGACGGCGACGAGGTGGTCCATCTGGTCGATGACGAGCTCCTCGGGGGGTCGCGTGTTCCCCGCCATCACGACGATCCCCGCGGTCCGAGGGTCGGCGCCGGCGATCCGTGGCGCGAGCATCCCCCCGAGGCTGTGCCCGAGGAGGGCGACGCGGCGCGCGTCGACCCCCGGCTCCCCGCGGAGGAGAGCGAGCGCCGCGAGGGCGTCGTCGACGACCTCCTCCCTCGGCGTGACGTCGAGTCCCTTCATCCTCGCGCCGTGGACCCTCGTCCTCTTCTCGTAGCGGAGGACGGCGACGCCCCGCGCCGCGAGTCCGCCGGCGAGGTCCCGGAAGACCTTCGTCCCGCCGACGGTCTCGTCGCGGTCCTGGGGCCCGGAGCCGTGGACGAGGACGAGGGCCGGGAACGGCCCGTTCCCCTGCGCGGGGAGCGTCAACGTCCCCGGGAGCGCCCACTCGCCGCTCCCCACCGTCACCTCGCGCTCGCGCGCCTTCGACGGGTCGGCGTACGGCTCCGGGCTCCACTCCGCGGGGGGCGGTCCCGGGAGGATCCGGAACCCGGTCAGCCGCCCCTCCGCGTCGAAGACCATCAGGAACGAGACCAGGGCCTTCTCGAACGTGGCCGGCACCCAGGCGTTCCCGACGCCCCCGACCACCCGGACGATCGGCTCTCCGAGCGTCCTCAGCGCCCCGAGCTGCGCCGGGAGGCCGTTCCAGACCTGCTTGAAGCGCTCGGCCGGCAGCGCGGCCGCCATCTGGGCCGAGAAGCGCGCGGCGACGCCGTCGAGGTCGCCCTTCCCGAGGAGGGCCG
>CAZNSS010000249.1:0-6065 GCA_964575465.1 uncultured Holophagales bacterium
TCGCCCGCGCGGAGGAGGAGAGGCCGCGCGCGCAGCCAGCCGAGGAGGGCGTCGCGGTCGGGGGCTTCGAGGACCTGGTCGAGGGTGTCGCGGGGGGCGGCCCCGGCGACGCCGACGGCCCGCGCGAGGAGGTGGACGTCGTGGTTGCCGAGGACGGCCTCGACGCGGTTCCCGGCGTCGGCAGCCCAGCGGAGGACGTCGAGGGAGCGCGGGCCGCGGTTCACGAGGTCTCCGACGAGGACGACCCGGTCGCCGGGGGGAGGTCCGCCGATCCGCGCGAGGAGCCGCCGGAGCGTCTCGAAGCACCCCTGCACGTCCCCGATCGCCCAGGTCGCCATTTCGCGGCGAGTCTACGGGGACGGCACGGAACTTGTATCGTCCCGCTCGCCGTGACGCTCCGCCTGAAGCTCTTCGTCCTGATCGGCGTCCTCCTCGCCCTGATGGTCGGGGCCGAGTGGCTCCTCGTCGAGAGGCTCACGAAGGACCTGCGGGTCGAGGTGAGCGCCGTCGCGACGTCGGTCGGGCAGGACATCGTGAAGGTCCTCCAGCCGGTCGAGGAAAACGGGGGCGCCGCCCCGGGCCAGGGCGGGACGGTCCGCCGGATCGTGATCCACGACCAGGCGCACGTCGTCGCGCTCCCGCCCGGCGGCAGCGAGGCGGCGAAGCTCGTAGAGCCGCCGCCGGCGGGCGAGAAGGACGGGTCGAAGCGGTTCTTCGTCACGACGGTCCAGACGTCCGAGAGCGGGACGACGTCGTCGACGCGGAGCTTCTCGACGAACGGCGCCGCGGGCTTCCTCTGGGTCGAGGGGCCTCTGAAGCGGGCGCGGATCCCGATCCCGGGGGTCGGCGTGAAGGACGCCGTCACGCGCTTCCGGACCCGGCTCGTCCTCGGCTCTCTCGGGATCGTCGCCGTGGGTCTCCTCGCCGCCGCGTTCGTCGCGCACCGGGTGACGCGCCCCCTCGTCGCGCTTTCGCGAGCGGCGCGGACGGTGGGCGACGGGGCCTTCGGCACGCAGGTCGACGCCCGAGAGGGGGGCGAGGTGGGCGAGGCGATCACCGCCTTCAACCAGATGTCGTCGCGGCTCCAAGCCCTCGAGAAGGAAGCTCTCTCCCTGAAGGAGCGCGAGCACCTCGGGGAGATGGGCGAGGTGGCGCGCGGGATGGCGCACGCCCTCCGCAACCCGCTCCACGCCGTCGGCCTCTCCGTGGAGGAGCTCGCCTCGCGGCTTCCCGGCGACCCCGACGCGGCCGCGCTCGCCGCGGCGGCGCGCCGCCAGATCGCCGGCGTCGACGGGACGATCCGTTCCTTCCTCGCGCTCGCGGCGGGGGGCGGGACGGAGGAGGAGGTCGACGTCCGCTCCCTTGCCGAGGACGTCGCTCTCGCGGCGCTCCAGGAGGCGCGCGGGCGGGTCCGCGTCTCGGTGGAACCGGGAGAGGCGGGTCCGCGTCTCGTCGCCGTCGCCCCCGAGCTGAAGGCCGCGCTCCACGCGCTCGTCGTGAACGCCGTGGAGGCGAGCCCCGACGGCGCGGAGGTGACGCTGCGCGTCGAGGCGACGGGTGGCGGCGTCCGGGTGACGGTCGAGGACGCGGGTCCGGGCCTTCCGGCCGACGTCCGCGCGCGCCTCTTCACGCCCCACACCACGACGAAGCCGAGCGGATCGGGGATGGGCCTCTTCCTCGCGCACCGGATCGCCACGACGCGGTACGGAGGCCGCCTCGCGCTCGAGGCGCGGGAGCCGGCCGGGACGCGGGCCGTCCTCGAGGTCGGGCCGAGGGCCGGGGGCCGAAGTGCCTGAGGTCCGCCTCCTCGTCGTCGAGGACGAGATCGACCAGCGGCGGCTCGTCGCCGGAATCCTGCGCGGGGAGGGGTACTCCGTCGCCGAGGCGGGCTCCGTCGACGCCGCCCTCGCCGACCTCGCCACGGCGCCGGTCGACCTCGTCCTCTCGGACTGGAAGCTCCCGGGGCGAGACGGGATGGAGCTCCTCGCCGAGGTGAGGGCGCGGTTCCCCGAGACCGGCTTCCTGATGGCGACGGCCTACGGGACGATCGCCCACGCCGTCGCGGCGCTCCGGGCCGGGGCCGACGACTACCTGACGAAGCCGTTCGAGCGCGCGGCGCTCCTCCTCGCCGTGGAGAGGACGCTCCGCGCGCGCCGCCTCGTCGACGAGAACCGGCGCCTCTGCGAGGAGGTGCGCGACCGCGACCGCCTCGTCGACCTCGTCGGGAAGAGCCCCTCGATGGCCCGCCTCTATCGCCAGGTGGAGAAGCTCGCCGGGACCGACGCGACCGTCCTCCTCGCGGGGGAGAGCGGCACCGGCAAGGAGCTCGCGGCGCGCGCGCTCCACGCCCTCTCGCGCCGGCGCTCCGGCCCGTTCGTCGCGGTGAACGCCGCGGCGATCCCCGAGACGCTCGTCGAGTCGGAGTTCTTCGGCTCGGAGAAGGGCTCGTACACCGGGGCCGACCGGATGCGGAAGGGGAAGCTCGAGCAGGCCGCCGGCGGGACCCTCTTCCTCGACGAGGTGGGCGAGCTCCCGCTGCCCCTCCAGCCCAAGCTCCTCCGCGCGCTCCAGGAAGGGGTCGTCACCCGGATCGGGGGCGCCGCGGAGATCGGGACGGACGCGCGGATCCTCGCCGCCACGAACCGGGACCTCGCGCAGGAGGTCGCCGCGGGGCGGTTCCGCGAGGATCTCTACTACCGCCTGAACGTCGTCTCGGTCACGCTCCCCCCGCTCCGGGAGCGGCGCGAGGACATCCCGCTCCTCGTCCGGCACTTCGTCGCGAGAACCGAGCGGCGCTACGGGATCCGCGTCGAGCCGTTCCCGTCGGCCCTCCTCGCCCGCCTCGTGGACCACGCCTGGCCCGGGAACGTCCGCGAGCTGGCGAACGTCGTCGAGCGCCTCGTCCTCCTCTCCGAAGGCGGAGTGGTCTCCGAGGGGGACCTCCCCGCCCCGCTCGCCGTGAAGGCCCCGGCCGACGCCGGCTGGAAGCTCCCGCCGGGGGGAGTCTCCTGGGAGGAGCACGAGAAGGACGCTCTCCGGCAGGCGCTCGAGCTCGCCGGAGGAAACCGCGCCCGGGCGGCGCGCCTCCTCGACCTCCCGTACAAGGCGTTCCTCTACAGGCTCGAGAAGTTCGGCCTGGCGCCCTCGGAGGAGCCGGGCTGAGAAGGCCCCGAATTGGGGAGAGGGCTCCCCATTTCGGGAGGTCGGGGCGACGGATTGCCCCCCAGAGGGCTGGCCCGGCGCTTGCGGAGGAGGGGACGAGACCGGCGCGACGCCGGACCAACGAAACCGGAGGTTCTCGATGACGCTCTCCCGCATCGCTTCCCGTGCCGCCCTCGGCGCACTCGCCGTCGGCGCTGCGATCACGCTCGCCGCCCCGCTCCTCCCCTTCGACCAGACCGCCCAGGCGGGCGACGGGAAGGAAGAGACGACGGTCACGATCTCCACCTCGAAGGACAGGGAGGCGACCGTCCTGAAGCTCGAGCCGATGAAGCCGGGCGAGACGAAGACGGTGACCTCCGAGTCGGGCAAGCCGGTCACCGTCACCCGGACCGACGACGGCTACACGATCAGGACCGGCGATCGCGAGATCAGGGTGAAGGTGGACGTCGACGGCGAGGGCCCGAACGTCGTCCTGCCGGGCGGCAGGGAGGTCCGCGTCGTCAAGGGGCATCCCTGCGACGGCGAGGACGTGAACATGGTCTTCACCGGCGACGACGGGAAGAAGGTCGTGATGAAGAAGCACGCCTACGCCTACCGCGTCGGCGAGGAGGGGCCGAAGGCGACGGCGGCCGACGTCCTCGCGAAGGCCGCCCCGAAGAGCCTCGAGGGGCTCGACAGCCGTACACGCGGTGCCGTGGAGCAGGTCCTCCAGGAGATGCTCGACAAGGGGGCCGTCCTCGCGCCGGGCGCGATGCCGATGCTCTGGAACGTGAAAGAGGACGGCGACGGCGAGCAGGTCAGGGTGATGGTCATCCACGAGAAGAAGGACGACGCCGGAAAGAAGTAGCGTCGCTTCGACGAGGGCCGGCCCGCCGCCGGGCGGGCGGCCCGCTGGACAGGCCGGGGCGGGCGAGGGCCTCCCCGGCCTGTCGCGTTTCCGGCGGTCCCGGGACGAGACGCGACGGTCCGTCCGCTTGACAGCGGGGTGCGCCGACGCCACCTTTTCGGCAAGGACTCGGGGGTGTGTGGTTCGTCTCCGTCGATCGCTGCGGAGACGATGTCTCCACTGGAGGCAGGGATGATCGTCGGGATCGGCACCGACCTCCTCGACGTGGGCCGCATGGCGCGCGAGCTGGCCCGCGAGGGGGACGGATTCCGCGACGACGTCTTCACGCCGTCGGAAGTCGCCTACTGCCTGTCGAAGGCGTACCCCGCGCGCCACTTCGCGGCCCGATTCGCGGCGAAGGAGGCGTGCTGGAAGGCGCTCGGCGGGCCGGGCGGGGGCGCCTCGCTCCGTGACGTCGAGGTGGAGAGGTCCGCGGACGGACCGCCGGCCCTCGTCCTGACGGGCCGAGCCAGGGAGAAGGCCGACGGCCTCGGCGTGACCCGGGCCCTCGTCTCGCTGACCCACACCACCACGCTCGCCTCGGCGAGCGTGGTGCTCGAAAGGTGAACGATGGGCGAAAGGAGATCGGGATGAGGAACCTGGAAACGGCCGGTGCGACGCTCCTCGATCCTCCGCCCGTCGAGGTCCGGCCGCCGAACATCGGGTCGTGGGAGGAGGCGCGGCGCGGGTTCGACTGGAGCCTCGCGGAACGCGAGCTCGGCTGGGGGCGGGGAGACCCCGTCAACATCGGCTGGAACCTCTCGGACCGCATCTGCCGCCTCGGCCGGGCGGCGAAGCCCGCCCTCATCTGGGAAGGCTCCGGAGGCGAGGAGCGGCTCTACACGTTCGGCGACCTCAGGGTCCTCTCGAACACCGTCGCGGCGTGGCTTGCGGCGCGTGGAGTCGGTCCCGGCGAGAGGGTCTGCCTCTTCATGGACCGGGTCCCCGAGCTCTACCTCGCCTTCGTCGGGATCCTGAAGCTCGGAGCGGTCGTACAGCCTCTCTTCTCGGCGTTCGGCGAGGAGTCGCTCGCCACGCGCCTCCTCGACGCCGGGACGTGCTGCGTCGTCACCCAGCGCAAGCACCTGCCGAAGGTACGCCGTGCGCGGACGCTCCTTCCCGAGCTGCGCCTCGTCGTCGTCGTCGACGCGGGAGACGCGAAGCTCGGAGAGGGCGAGGTCGCCTTCGACCTCGACGCCGAGCCGCGCGCCGAGAGATACGAGGTCTTTCCGGCGGGGCCGGAGACGCCTTCGGTCCTCCACTACACCTCGGGCACGACGGGCCAGCCGAAGGGGGCCCAGCACGTCCACCGGTCGCTCGTCGCGCAGTACCTGACGACGAAGTGGGTCCTCGACCTCTCGGACGACGACGTCTACTGGTGCAACGCGGACCCCGGCTGGGTGACCGGGACCTCCTACGGGATCATCGGCCCCTGGTCGAACGGCGCGACCCAGGTCGTCCTCGACGCCGGGTTCGGCGCGGAGCGCTGGTACTCGTTCCTCGAGAAGCGGCGCGTCACCGTCTGGTACTCGGCGCCGACCGCGATCCGCCTCCTGATGAAGGAGGGGCTCGACGTCGTGAGGCGCCACGACCTCTCCTCGCTCCGCCACCTCGCGAGCGTCGGCGAGCCGCTCAACCCCGAGGCGGTCCACTGGTCCCGCGACGCGTTCGGGAGGCCCTTTCACGATACGTTCTGGCAGACGGAGACGGGCTGCATCGTCGTCTCGAACTACCCCGGGATGCCCGTGAAGGCGGGCTCGATGGGCAAGCCGTTCCCCGGCATCACCGCCGCGATCCTCGACCAGAAGACGTTCGAGCCGATCGCCGAGCCGGGACGCGTCGGGATGATCGGCCTCCGTCCTGGCTGGCCCTCGATGATCCGCGGCTACTGGAACAACCCGGCCGGCTACGCGAAGAAGTTCGCGAACGGCTGGTACCTCACCGGAGACCGGGGGACCGTCGACGCGGACGGCTACTTCTGGTTCGTCGGCCGCGACGACGACGTCATCAACACGGG
>CAZNSS010000250.1:0-6053 GCA_964575465.1 uncultured Holophagales bacterium
TCCCCTCGGCGGCCGCCTTCTCCGCCGCCTTCCAGTCGACGGCGGCGATGTAGTCACGGTCCTTCTGGGAGGCGGTGACCTCGAGCTTGCCCGTGGCCCTCTCGGAGTTGTAGCAGGTCCAGAACATCCAGCCGTCGGACGCCTTCTTCCCGGCGTCACCGAGGTCCCAGTCGAAGGGGGGCGTCTGGATCTGCCAGCCGACGGACATCTCGCCCGTCTTCGGGTCGATCTTGATCGCGCAGAGGATCCCCTTGTACTCGGTGGCGTACTTGTCGATCGGGACCGCCGTCCCCTTCGGGAGCGGGACCGAGAAACGGGTCGCCATCATCGAGTACTCGGTGTTCGGGGTGACGAACGCCGAGCCGTGGTTGCCGGAGACGTTCGGGATCGGCCCGATGATCTGCTTCGTCTTGAAGTCGCGCAGGTCGATGCGGGCGATCCGGGCGTTCATGTCGTTGATGAAGAGCCAGCGTCCGTCGTAGTCGCCGGCCGTCTCGGAGAGGGCCGGGTGGTGGGCATCGCCCCACGTCAGGTTGCCGAGCATCGCCTTCGACTCGTCGTCGAAGCCGTAGCCGACGCCCGAGTAGGGCGAGAAGACCGGGATCGTGCTCAGGTGCCGCATCGACGGGACGCCGTAGACGTAGATCTGCCCGGAGTGGCCGCCCGACGAGAAGAGGTAGTACTCGTCGAGGTCGCCCGGGGCGACGTAGGTCTTCTGCGCGGCGACGGCGATGTCCGAAGAGCCCGCCGGGGTCTTTTTCCCCTTCGGCCCCGAGGGAGCGCAGCGCCCCGCCAGGACGCCGGCCACGAGGATCACACCGAGGACGCCCCACGTCAGGGCGCTCTTCTTCTTTTCCGTCATCTGGTCCCCTCCTTGTTCCCTGGATCCGCCCCGGCCGCGGCCGGGAGCGCGAACGGTTGCGATGATCTCGAACGGAGGAGGGGCGGGATCGGCGCCCCTCCTCCGCGATCGGTCAGTGGGCCGCCGGGGGCGCGGGGTTCTGCTTCTGGTGCTCGGCGAAGGCTTCGCGCAGCTTCTGGATCGCGACCTCCTTCTCGGCGTTCGTGAGGATGATCTGGCGGGAGAGGACGACCGACATCGTGCCGGTCGGGTTCATGAAGAAGTCGTCGACCGTCTTCCCGAACCTCTTCTGCGTGTCTTCCACCGCCGTCGAGAGGTCGGGCCCGACCTGGGCCGCGCTCTTGACGCCGAGCGACGAGACCGAGTGGCAGACGAAGCAGCCGGTCTTCACGAACCACGCGCCGGGACCGTGCTTCATCCTCTCCTCCTCGGCGATCTCCTCGGGGGTCTGCGGGTCGGTCCGCGGGACGCCGGGGCGGTAGCTCGCCGGGACGGGCGCGCGGCGCCAGGAGAGGACGAGGGCGGCGATGGCCTGCGCCTCCTTCGTGCCGAAGCCGAAGTTCGGCATGACGGTGTCGGGAACGAGCTCCTTGGGGTTCTTGAGGTGGGAGACGTGCCAGGCGAAGGCGGTCTTCTGGCCGCCCTGGCGGCTCATGTCGTACTGCTCGGGGGCCTTGTCCCCGACGTACGTCAGGTCGGGCCCGATCGTCCCGCCGCGCCCGTTGACGACGTGGCAGGCCCGGCAGCCTTTCTCGTTGACGAGCTTCTTGGCGAGGTTGATGAGGTCCGCCCCCTTCGTCTCCCGGTCGTAGCGGTGGCAGACGTTGCAGTTCATCTGCAGGAGGGCGCCCTTGTCGTCGCCCTGCAGCGAGTACGCCTCGCCCAGCGCCTTGCCCAGGACCGGCTCCTCCCAGAACGCGACGGGGCCGTGGGCCTTTTCGCTCTCGACGGCCCAGCCCTGCCCGCCGTGGCACGCCGTGCAGCCGAACTGCTCGATGGGGTGGCTCTTCAGCGGCTCGGCCGGGTGCGTTCTCCAGGGGTGGTCGGCCGTCTCGAAGCCCTTCCAGAGGATCCCCTGGTGACAGGTGACGCAGCGGTCCGCGCGTCCGAGGTCCTTGACCCAGATCTGGGTCATCCCCTGCGGCAGCGAGGCGGCCTTCTCGGCGCCGAGCTTCTCGGCGACCATGCCGCGGAACTCCTTCTGGTACCAGCGCCAGTCCTTCCTGTGGTCCGTGACGGCGAAGATGACCGTCGAGACGACGAGGAGGATTCCGATGACGGCGAGGACGGGGCGGTCCTTGCCGGGGTAGGGCGAGCTCGTGCGCTGCTCCATGGTCAGATCCTCGTCGGCAGCTCGGGCCAGGCCTGCCATGGCCAGTAGAAGTGCCAGTAGGGGCCTCGCAGGAAGGTCCCGACGACCGTGAAGGCGACGATCACGAGGACGAGGAGGAGGAAGACGAGGTTCTGCCTCTTCCGCGAGGCGTGGAACCAGGCGCCCGCGGCCGCCGCGGGGCTCCTGTCGAGCCAGGGCCAGAACGTGAGGAGCCCGATCAGGATCCCCGGGAGGATCACGCCTCCGAGGAACGCGCCGTTGATCGTGAACGACCCGATCTTCAGCGTCGTGTCGGTGACGATCTCCTGGAGCCAGAGGAAGTACCACGGCGCCTTCGCCGGGTTCGGCGTGATCATCGGGTTCGCCGCCTCCTCGAGGGGCGAGGGGATGAAGCAGGCCAGGATGCTGACGACGGCGAACGTCCCGAGGACGACGATCGCGATCCTCCGGACGAGGTCGTTCACGGAGTTCACCGTCGTGTCCCGCGCCTCGAGCGACACGGCGCGGATCGAGGGAGCCTGGCCGCGGGCCACGCCGAGGAGCGAGTACGTCTTCGTCTTGCCGGCGGGCGTCTCGAGCTTCTCCTGCGCGAGAGTCCAGCGGTCGGCCTTCGCGAGGCCGCCGTCCTTGCGGACGCGCCACATGTGGTAGGCGAGGAGGGCCCCGAGGCCGGCCGGCAGGAAGATGACGTGGAGGACGTAGAAGCGGAGGAGCGTCGCCTGGTCGATCGACCGCCCGCCGATCAGGAGCTCCCGGACTTCCGGCCCGACCCACGGGATCGAGCTCGCGATGTTCGTCCCGACGGTGACCGCCCAGTAGGCGAGCTGGTCCCAGGGGAGGAGGTAGCCGGTGAAGGAGAGGAAGAGGGTCAGGACGATCATGACGACGCCGAGGACCCAGTTCCACTCGCGCCGCTGGCCGCGCCCCGTCCCGTTCTTGTAGGCGCCCGTCAGGAAGACGCGGACGAGGTGGAGGAAGACGACCGCCACCATCAGGTGGGCCGAGATCCGGTGGACCGCCCGGATCCAGGAGCCGAACGTGACGACGTACTCGATGTCCTTCACCGAGCCGTAGGCCCGCTCGACCGAGGGGACGTAGAGGAGGAGGAGCGGCAGGCCCGAGAGGACGAGGAGGAAGAAGAGGGCCGCCGAGGCCGTCCCGAGCCAGAACGAGTAGTTCCAGTCGAGGGACGGCTTGTAGCTCTTGGCCGGGAACCAGTGGAGGAGGAAGTTCGAGACGACGGCGTCTCCCGCCTCGCGGTCGGAGCGGGGCCGGAAGCTCCAGAACGGCTTCGGGTGGACGCCGGGGGCGGAAGGGGCGGGCGCTTCGGGCTTCGCGCTCACGTCGCCGCTCCTCACGCGACCGTCAGGCGGAAGTCGTGGCCGACTTCCTTCGCGAGGTCGACGACGAGGTGGCCGTCGTCGGCCGCGACGGAGAGGTGGTACCAGGCGAGCGGCTTCGGGGCGGGGCCCGACTCGTTCGTCCCGTCGCCGGTGTACTTCGAGCCGTGGCAGGGGCAGAGGAAGCGGTGCGTCAGGCGGAGGGGCTTCCCCTCGACGGGCTTCTCCTCCACCCGCGAGAGCGCCTCGGCCCTCACGGTGCACCCGAGGTGGGTGCAGACGGCGGAGATGGCGTGGAACGTCTTCCCTTCGCGGAAGACGAAGAGCCTCTGGTCGGGGAGGAACTTCATCCCGTCGGGAAAGTCCGTCGGGGCCCCGAGCTTCACCGTCGTCGGAGCGTCGTAGGAGACGTTCGGCACGAGGGAGCGGAGCGAGGCGCCCGCCTGGCCGACGAGGGCGACGACGCCGGCGCCGATGCCGGCCTTCAGCAGGAACTCCCGGCGGCTGTTCGGCTCGGCGGGGGTCTCGGGGGCGCCGGGAGGGGAATCGGTCTTCGTCGTCATCGCGTGACCTCGTTCGCGTTTTCTCTCGTCCTCGGAACGAGACGTTCCGTGATCGTGAATCTCTCCATCGTCATCGCGTCCGTCGGGCAGCGGACGGCGCAGAGGCCGCAACGGATGCACCGGTCGTCGTCCTTGACCATCGCCGAGAGGGGGAGGCCGTTCCCGTTCGCGCGTTCCGCGAGGAGGACCCGCTCGTCCTCGGGGAGGTCGAGCTCCTCGAACGGGACGATCGCGAGGCAGTACTCCGGGCAGACGTCGACGCACCGGCTGCAGAGGACGCACTTCTCCGGGTCGTAGATCGTCTGCACGTGGCAGACGAGGCAGCGGGAGGCCTGCCGGCGCGCCTCCGCGTCGTCGTAGCCCGTCTCGACCTCGGCGATCCCGGTCCGGCGGCCGACGTCGATCGTCGGAGGCGTGACGCGGTCGGCGAGCTCGAAGCCGGCCACCATCCGGTAGGTGGGGGTGAAGAGCTTCTCGACCTCGAGGTGGGCCTCGAGGTCGACGCCCGTCGAGACACCGCGGGACGAGAGGTGCTCGTGGATCGAGCGGGCCGCCTTTTTCCCGTTCGCGACGGCCTCGATGAGGTTCCGCGGCCCGAAGGCGACGTCGCCCCCGGCGTAGATCCCCGGCGCGGAGGTGGCGAGCGTCGCGGCGTCGACCTTGATCGTCCCCCCGGGCGTCAGGACGACCCCGTCCCCGGGCTTCAGGAAGGAGAGGTCTGGCTTCTGCCCGATCGCGAGGACGCAGGCGTCGGCGGGAAGCGTCGTCACGTCGGCGTCGTCGTAGCGGGGCGCGAAGCGGCCGTTCTCGTCGAAGACGGAGAGGACCTTGCGGAGCTCGACCGCCTCGAGGCGGGACGAACCGACGAAGCGCTTCGGGCCGCGGCGGGGGAGGAAGACGACCCCTTCCCGCTGCGCCTCCTCGAACTCCTCGTGCCCCTGCGTCGACCGGAGGACCGGCATCTCGTCGAAGTTCTCGAGGGAGACGATCGTCACCTCGGCTGCGCCCCCGCGGATCGCGGCCCGCGCCGAGTCGAGCGCCTCCTTCGCGCGCGCGTCCGCCGCGCCCGCCGCCTCCGCGAGGGCGTCGACCTCCTCCTCCTTGAAGACGCGGAGGGCCGTCCGGGCCGCGTCGAACGCGACGAAGCCGCCCCCGACGACGACGACGCGCCGGCCGAGGTCCATCCGGTAGCCGCGGTTGACGTTCAGGAGGTAGTCGACCGCCTTGACGACGCCGTCCAGCTCGACGCCGGGAGCGTCGAGGTCGCGCCCCTGCGAGACGCCGACGGAGAGGAAGACCGCGGAGAACCCGGCTCGCCTGAGCTCCGCGAGGCCGTATGTCGACGAGAGCGGACTGCCGAGGCGAAGCGTCACGCCGAGGGCGAGGATCCGGTCGATCTCGGCCTTGATGAGCGTGCGTGGGAGGCGGTACTCCGGGATCCCGAATCGCATCATGCCGCCCGGCTCGCCCCCCGCCTCGAAGACGGTCACGTCGTAGCCGAGGAGGGCGAGATCGTGCGCGGCCGAGAGGCCCGCCGGCCCCGCGCCGACGACGGCGACGCGGGTCTTCCCGCTCCCTTCGGCGGGCGCGGGGGCGGGGTACGGGAAGACGGGGAGGTGCCCGGCGTAGCGGTTCCCTTCGCCGACGAGCTCGCCGAAGAGGCGGTCCTGGGTCTGGGGCCGGATCGACTCGACGCCGTATCGCTCCGTGACGAACCGCTTCAGCGCGCGGATCGAGACGGGGGCGTCGATGGCGCCACGGCGGCAGGCGTCCTCGCAGGGGGCGGCGCAGACCCGCCCGCAGACCGAGGCGAAGGGGTTCGGGGCGCGGGCGACGAGAAATGCCTCCTCGTCACGCCCCTCGGCGATGAGCTGGACGTACCTGCCGGAGTCCGTCGCGACGGGGCACCCGGCCTGGCACTTGACCTGTGCTTTCCAGTCGGACAGGGCCGGGAT
>CAZNSS010000251.1:0-6020 GCA_964575465.1 uncultured Holophagales bacterium
CCTCGAGCTCCTCGATGATGAAGGCCGGGACGAGCCCCTCGTCGGTCTGGACGAGCGCGGGCTTCCAGACGTTCTCGTCGCTGGCCCCCGCGAGCTGCTGCGTGAGGCTCCGGATCAGCGCGTAGCCCGGGATCCTCTCGAAGAGCGACTCCTCGGCCCTTTCCCGGGCGAGCTCGCCCGCCCGCGTGCGGACGAGGACGCCGACGAGGAAGCAGACCAGGAGGACGAGGAGCAGCGAGAGCAGCGTCTCGGCGGAAATCGCGTCGGGGAGAAGGGCGGCGACGGGCCGGACGAGACCTACGACCGACTTCATGCCCTTGAGGACGAGAAGGACGGCGAGGTAGATCGGGACGACGATGAGCAGTCCGGTGACGACCGCTCGCGCGACGTACGACAGGGCCTTTCTCATGGGCTCCGGCCTCCTCCGCTCCCGGTGGGTCCGGGGACGGGACGTTCTCCAGCACGCGATTCTGCGGCGTGCCGGCGGCGGACCTCCAGGAGCCCGGCGAGCGGCTCCCCGCGAAGCCGTGCGAAGGCTCCCCGGCGAAGGCGAAGGAAGGAGGTCCCATTCCGTCCCGTTGGTATGATTTCGAGCAGCGACAGGGAATTGCGTTCGGCGCGGGGGCGGCGGGCCGCCTCGGATTGTGTTCGTGGGGGAGACATCATGGCGAGCTTGGTCCCGGGCCCAGGCCAGGAATGCGAACCGACACCCCGGGGCTCCGCGCCGGGACTGCCGGGTGGCGAAGACGGCTGCATCGAGGCGGGGGAAGACCTCGCCCTCCTCGCGAGAGTCGAGACGTTGCGACGGCTGCCGCTCTGGGAAGGCTTCTCGACGGAGTTCCTGCGGCCGGTCGCCGAGGCGATGGAGCAGATCTCCTACCAGCCCGGCGAGCCGATCATCCGGCGGGGCGAGCAGGGGCGCCACTTCAGCGTGATGCTCAGGGGACGAGCCGAGGTCCGGATCCCGGCGCAGAACGGAACGGTGGCCACGGTCGGGACGATGTTGCCGGGGGACAGCTTCGGCGAGATGTCCCTGCTGAGCGAGGACCTCACGTCGGCAGACGTGGTGGCCGTCGAGCGGTGCGTGACGTTCGCCCTCGGGCGGAAGGCCTTCCAGGAGCTGATCTCGCAGAACCCGGTCCCGCTGCGGGAGTTCGTGAGGCTCCTTTCGAAGCGCGTGAAGACCTCGGACGTCGCGATCAGCGTCGCGCGGCAGAAGGAGGAGGACCTCACGCGCTTCCTGCAGGAGCAGAAGTCCGATCCGTGGGCGACCCTCGTCGGCAGGACGAAGGCGATGACCGACCTCGCGAGGGAGATCGCCTCGAAGAGCCGCCTGAAGACGCCGCTCCTGATCCGCGGCGAGAAGGGGGCGGGAAAGGAGCTCGTCGCGCGGCTCCTCCACCTGCGAGGCCCGCGGAAGGACGCGCCGCTCGTCGTCACCGACTGCGGGCAGCTTTCGGAGAGCCAGTGGGGCGACCAGCTCTTCGGCCTCTACGACCAGGGAGCCGCCGCTCACGCCCGCGGGCTCAGCTACCTCGCTCTGGCGCAGGGCGGGACGATCCTGCTCGAGAACGTCCAGGCGATGCCTCCGGGCATCCAGCAGCGCCTCGTCCGGTTTCTCCGGGGAGAGCCGCTCCCGAACGGCGCGCGGCCCGACGTCCGGCTGGTCGCAACGAGCCGCCTGAACCTCCTCGAGGAGACCGTGGCGGGCCGGTTCTCGGCGGAGCTCGCCTCGCTCCTGCTCGCGGACGTCCTCGAGGTGCCGTCTCTCCGCGAGCACAAGCGCGACATCCCGGAGCTCGCGGCCCACTTCGTGCAGAAACACGCCCAGCGACAGGGGAAGCCGGTCCCCGCGCTCGAGGACCGGGCGCTGACGAAGCTCGTCTCCTACGACTACGCGTTCGCGAACGTCCTGGAGCTGGAGGAGGCCATCGAGCGCGCGGTCATCATCGCGGACGGCGAGACGATCCCGCCGGAGGCGATCTTCATCGGACCGCATCCCGTCGAGAGGCCGGGCGGGTTCGACCTCCTGAGCCTCCCGAAGCCGTTCGTGAAGGCCGCGCTGCAGCTCTTCCCGGGCGGGGTGCGCGCGGTCACGTTGCTCGTCTTCGCCTTCATCCTCATCGCCTGTTTCGCGGTCGAGGCCGGGCCTCGGGGGAACGTCGGGACCATCCTCGTCTGGGCCGTCTGGTGGCCCGCGCTCATCACGTCCTTCTTCCTCGCGGGGCGCGCGTGGTGCGCGATCTGCCCCATGGCCGCGTCCGGGGACGCGGCGCAGCGGCTCCTCCGGCGGTTCGAGAAGACGGAGCGGCGGGTCCCGAACTGGCTGAAGGAGCACGACGCCACGATCGTGATGGCCGGCTTCTTCCTGATCGTCTGGGTGGAGGAGGTCGCAGACATGCGCCGGTCGCCGGTGGCGACCGGTACCCTGCTGCTCGCCATCGCCTCGGGAGCGCTCGTCACGAGCACCCTCCTCCCTCGCCGTTCCTGGTGCCGGCACCTCTGCCCGATGGGGGGGCTCGCCGGGCTCTGCTCGACGACGTCGCTCCTCGAGCTGCGCCCGACGCCGGACATCTGCTCCGCGAAGTGCAAGGGGCACTCCTGCTTCAAGGGGGACGGGAGAGTCGAGGGGTGCCCGATGTTCCAGCACGTGATGTTCGTCGAGTCGAACCGGGACTGCGTCCTCTGCCTGAACTGCGTCCGGCTCTGCCCGAACGGGTCGCCGCGGCTGAACGTCCGGATGCCCGCGCGCGAGCTCTGGCTCGGCATCGGCGCGCGCCCTCAGGTGGCCCGGTTCGTCGTGATGCTCCTCGGCCTCCTCGTCGGCCAGGCGCTCATCCAGTACTGGGAGGCGAGTCCGACCGTGTGGGGCTGGCTACGGGCGGGCCTCGAGAGTCACCGGTCCCTCGCGCTCACCGCGCTCCTCGGCCTGAGCGCCGCTCTGCCGCTCGGCGCCCTCTGGCTCGAGGAGAGGCGGTGGAAGTGGAGTCCAGATGCGGTCCCCGAGTCGCTGCGCTGGCAGAGGGTGGCCGCCTGGGCCCCCGTCGTCGCCGGGGGATACGCCGCCTACCAGTTCGGAAACGTTCCCGGGCTCGACCGGCTCCGGCTGGCGATCGGCGGGCTCGCGGGTCTCGGCCTGCCGGACCCGCTCTTCTCCCTCCGGCTTCTTCCCGCGGTCCAGTCGCTCGTCCTCCTCGTGGGCCTCGCGCTCACGGCCCTGACGCTCTGGAAGGTCTGGCCTTCCGAAGGGGAGGGCCGGGGGATCCGCTGGCTGCGGGGGCAGGCGTTCAGCCTGGGCGCCGCGACGGCCTACGCCGCGATCCTCCTCCTCCTGCTGGCGGTGCGGCCGGCCTGGCTGACGATCTGACCCTGCCTATTCCCGGGGGAGGAGCGGCGTGATGCGCCGCGTGGCTTCGCGGCGGGCCGCCAGCTCTTCGAGGGCCGCGGGGTTCTCGCGCAGGGCGGCCCAGAGCTTCCGGGCGGTCTCGCTCGCCTCCGGGTCGTCGGGCTCGTGCGTCTCGAGGTCGACCACGACGTGCTCGGAGGTGTCGTCGTCGGCCGCGACGAAGTCGAGGGCGACGTCGGTGCAGGGGCAGCCGGGTGTCAGGCACCAGAAGTCGACGACCCAGAACTTCCTTCCTTCGAGATGGACGGAGAGGTCCCACCGGCTCGGGAAGATCTCGAGGAAGGGGACCATCGCCTCCAGGTCGATCTCGCTCCAGTCGGTCTCCTTCCACTCGTCCGGATCGTCCTGGCGGCGGCCGCGCCGCCAGCGGTCCTGGAGGAGCTCGAGCCTTTCGCCGTCAAGGAGTCTCCGGAGCCGGCCGAGGAGCACGGCCTCGTCGCTGCCCGGCTCGGGCTCCGCCTCGACGGTGATCTGCCCCGACCCCGCGTCGAGGAGCGCCTGGAGCGGTGCCCCTTCACCCTCCTCCAGCGCGCCGTCGACGAGCGTCAGCGGCTGCGCCAGCAGCTCCACCTCGTGACAGTGGCACTCGGTGCCGGTGCAGCTCGCCGTGTCGATCGCGACGATCGCGGCCGGCGTCCCGTCTTCCGGCTCGTCCCGGAAGACGAGCCTCTCGCCGTCGTCGAAGGTCCGCTCGAAGGCGATCGTGTCGTCGGGGGAGTCGGTGGCCGGGCTCTCGTCGTGGGTCGTCATGTCGTTCGTCCTCACCCGGGCCCCGTGGCGAGCCCGGCGTCTCGTTCCGCGGCATTGTCACCCGGCTCGCGACGACCGCCGATCCGAGGACGATCCGGGACCGCTGCGAGGCGTTTCCTCAGGGAGCGAGCCGGTAGCCGACGTGCCGGACGGTGACGATGTGGCGCGGCTGCGCCGGGTCGGGCTCGATCTTCTGGCGGAGCGAGCGGATGAAGTTGTCGACGGTGCGCGCGGTCCCCTCGAAGCGCCAGCCCCAGACCTTCTCGAGGATGGCCTGTCGCGTGAAGGCCCGGCCGGGCGAGCCGGCGAGGAGACAGAGGAGGTCGAACTCGCGAGCCGAGAGTGCGACCTCCCCTCCCCGGACCGTCACGCGCCGCCCTTCCCGGTCGAGCCGTACCTCGCCGAACTCCAGCGCGTTCGCGGCGCGGCGCTCGGCGCGACGGCGGCGGAGCATCACCTCGACGCGCGCCATCAGCTCGGGGAGCTGGAATGGCTTGGTCATGTAGTCGTCCGCGCCGATCTCGAGCCCGCGGACCTTGTCCTGGAGGCGGTCTCGCGCGGAGAGAATCAGGACGGGCACGGTGACCTCGCGTCCCCGCAGCTCCGAGAGGATCTCGAGGCCGTCCGCGCCCGGCAGCATGAGGTCGAGGACGACGAGGTCCGGCCGCTCGTCGAACGCCGAACGCAGGCCGTCGTCACCGTCCGCGGCGGTGAGGACGCGATAGCCGCGCAGCCGGAAGTTCATCGCGAGGCCTTCGCGGATGGAACGGTCGTCCTCGATGACGAGGATCGTCTCCGCGGGATCGCGCGGCTCGCCGGCGGGGCTCACGCCACGCTCCCCGCCGTCGCCGCCGGGAGCGTCACGGTGAAGACGCTTCCGCGGCCCGGCTCGCTCGAGGCCTTCACGCCGCCGCCGTGGAGGTGGACGAGCTGGCGGACGATGGCGAGGCCGAGGCCGGCGCCCGCCGCTCCGCCCGGAGCGCGGGAATCGACCCGGAAGAACGGGTCGAAGACGCGCTCGAGGTCGGCCGCCGGGATGCCGATCCCGTTGTCCTCGACCGTGATCTCGACGCGGTCGCCCGCGTCGCGGACGGAGACGGCGATCCGCTTCTCGTCGCCCGTGTACTTGTAGGCGTTGACGAGGAGGTTGAGGACGACGCGGGAGAGCGCATCTCGGTCGTGGCTCACCGGGAGCTCGGAGGCGAGGTCGACGCCGAGCCCGACCTCGCCGGGGACGATCATCCGCCGGAAGCGGGCGAGCGCGTCCTCGACGGCGTCCCCCACCGTCCCGGCCCGCAGATCGACGGCGTCCTGGTCACGCGCGAGCGAGCGCCAGGTGAGGACCCGCTCGACCGTCGCCTCCAGCCATTCCGTCTCGCGGACGATGGTGGCGAGGCTCTGCCGGGTGCTCTCGGGGTCCTTCTCGAGGAGGCCGGACTCGAGCGTCTGGGCGTACATCCGGATCGCCGCGAGCGGCGTGCGCAGCTCGTGCGAGACGTTCGCGAGGAGATCGGACTGAAGGCGGGCGAGGCGCGCCCGGTGGCCGAGGAGGACGACCGAGACGACGGCGCCCCCGGCCGCGGCGGCCGTGAAGCAGACGACGAGGATGCCGATCAGGAGGTCCTTCGTGCTCGTCCCGATGACGAGGGCGACGATCCCGACCGTCGTCGAGAGGATCACCGGGACGAGGACGCCGACCGAGAGCGTCACGATCGCCGCGCGGAGGCTGAGGCTGGGCCTCCGGAGACGCGGGAGGGAAGCGTCGCGGCCGCTCATGCTCCCGCCATTCTCGCCGTTCGCGCCCCGGCCGGCGCTACGCCGTCGCTCCGGCCGCGCCCACCGCCTCCCGCGCCGCAACCTCGAA
>CAZNSS010000252.1:0-6015 GCA_964575465.1 uncultured Holophagales bacterium
GCCCGAAGGCGCTCGCGCCGGGGGCGCGCGTCGCCCTCGTCTCCCCCGCCAGCCCCGAGGAGGAGCCGGAGGGCGTGGTCATCGCCGAGGAGATCGTCCGCTCGCTCGGCCTCGTCCCGAGGACGATGCCCGCGGCGGCCCGCCAGACGATGTACCTCGCCGGAACCGACGAGGAGCGGGCGGCCGACCTGAACGCCGCGTTCCGCGACCCGTCGGTCGACGCGGTCTGGTGCGTCCGCGGCGGCTACGGCTCCGGGCGGCTTCTCCCCCTTCTCGACTGGGAGGCGATCCGGAAGAACCCCAAGCCGCTCCTCGGCTTCAGCGACATCACGGCGCTTCTGAACGGCATCCACGCGAAGACCGGCCTCGTGACGTTCCACGCGCCGACGTGCTCCGGGAACCTCTCCGAGTACTCGCTGGCCGAGCTGAAGAAGGTCGTCTTCGCCAGGGAGGCGGCGGGCGTCATCGCCGCGGCGCCCCCGGTCGAGCCGAGGGAAGGGTTCGTCGACCGCGAGGACCGGCTCCGCCGCATCGTCCCCGGGACGGGGCGCGGGAGGCTCGTCGGCGGGAACATCAGCGTCTTCTCGATGATCGTCGGGACGCCGTGGGAACCGCCCCTGGCGGGTTCGATCCTCTTCCTCGAGGAGGTCGGCGAGGAGCCGTACCGGATCGACCGCTGGCTGACGCAGTTCGTCCTGACCGGGCGGCTCGAGAAGTGCGCGGGGATCGTCCTCGGAAAGTTCAAGGACTGCGGCCCGGCCGACAAGGGGAGCTTCCAGGGAACCTGGACGTGGCAGACGGTCGTCGCGGAACGGCTCGGCAAGCTCGGCGTCCCGGTCCTGGCCGGGCTGCGCTTCGGGCACGTGACCGACAAGTCGACGCTCCCCGTCGGCACCCTCGCGGAGCTCGACGTGGCGAAGGGGACGCTGACGCTCCTGGAGCCCGCGGTCGCATGACGCCCCGGCGCCCGGCACGCCTCGCGCGACGGGCGCTCCTCGGGTTCTTCGCGTTACTCCCTTTCCTCGCGGCGCCCGCCGAGGCGGCTCCGAACGGCGACCCGGCCGGGCTCCCGCTCGTCCTCGCGACCGGCTGGCGCTCGGCGGACGGAGACCCTCCCGACGGGATCGCCGGGATCGACCGGCTCGACTTCCGGCCCGCCGACCCGGCGAGGGACCAGGCCCCGCGCGGGGGCGTCCGCTGGTACCGGATCCTCGTCGATCTCTCTCCCTTCGTCGGTCAGCCGCTCGCGTTCCAGGCCCGGGTCGTGCGGGACGCGGACGAGGCCTGGTTCGACGGGGTGCGGATCGGCGGCAGCGGGCGGTTTCCGCCCGACGTCGACTCGGCCCACTTCGTCCCGCGCCTCTATCCCCTGCCGACGGAACGCGTCGACGCGGCGGGCCCGCGGGAGATCGTCCTGCGCGTCTGGCACGGGACGCGGGACGGGAGCACGTTCCGGAGCCCTCCCGTCATCGGGCGCCTCGATCTCCTCGAGCGCGAGAGGTCCCTCGAGGACCAGGTCCTCGTCCTCTTCGCCGGGGCCTCGCTCGTCCTCGCCGTCCTCGTCGCCCTGTTCGCGTTCCACTCCCGCAGCCCGGGGGACTACCTTCTCTTCGCCGGCTTCGCAGCGGGGTTCGGCCTTTACCTGACATCCGGCCACTCGGCCTGGGGCGAGGGGCTCGTCCCGCTCTCGGCCCTCTTCCGGGGCGCGGTCGTCGTCCTGATGGCGACCGGGATCCTCTACGCCGTGGCGATGCTCCGCTTCCTCGAGACGGGGGTCCCTCTCCTCCACCGCGTCCTCCTTCCGGCGTTCGCCCTGCTCGGCCTCCTCGCCCCGGTCCTGCCCGACGTCGAGAGCTTCGTCCTGCCGATGCGGCTCTTCGGCTTCGCCTACGCGCTCGTCCTCCTCGACCTCCTCGTCCGGTTCGTCGGGGCCGTGCTCCGCGGGAGGCGGCGGGCGCGGACCGACCTCGCCGGCCACACGGCGTTCCTCGTCGCGGCCGTCGGCGTCGCCGACCTCGTCCCGGGCTTCCGCCCGCTCGACCTCGAGCCGGTCGGGCGAATCGCGCTCCTCGGCGTTCTCTTCGCCGCCCTCTCCTGGACCGTCCTCTGGCGGATGTCCGAGGAGGTGAAGAGGTACCGGCTCTCGGGCCTGACCGACCCCGGGACCCGCCTCTGGAACCGCGACGCCCTCTACGAGGAGCTCGCCGAGCGGGGAGGGGCCCTGCGGCGGGGGAAGGGTCGTGGCTTCGGCCTCCTCCTGGCCGACCTCGACCGGTTCAAGGAGTGGAACGACTCGAGGGGGCACCTCGCCGGCGACAGGGTCCTCCTCCGCGCCGGGCGGGCGCTCCAGGACGCCTCCCGGCCCCAGGACCTCGTCGCCCGCTACGGCGGCGACGAGTTCGCCGTCGTCCTCGGTGACGTCGACGCCGAATCGCTTCCCGCCCTCGCGGACCGTCTCCGCGAGGCCGTGGGCGCGGCGCTCGTCGAGGAGACCGGAGGGTTCCTCTCGAGCGCGTCCGTCGGCACCGCGCTCTTCGACGGGGCCCTCCACCGGACTCCCGAGGACATCCTCCGCGACTCGGACCGGGCGCTCTACGAGGCGAAGGAGACGGCCCGGGGGCGCGTACCGGCGCGGGTCATCCGGCAGACGCCATCCGGGAAGTGGTCCCTCGGCTTCTGACGCATTCCGTACACTCCCTCCCCGTGACCGCACGCCGCCCCTTCCTGCCGGCCCTCCTCGCCACGCTCCTCGCCACGCCGCCTGCCGCCGCCGCGGACGCGCCGGCCGACCCTCTCGCCGCGGAGACGCGCACGGCGGTCTCCTCCCTCGCGGCGGCGGGCTCCTCCCCGACCCGCGCGACGGAGTGGGTGAGGCGCCTGACGGACGAGGTGGGGCCGCGCCTCGCCGGTTCTCCCGGAGACCGCGCGGCGATCGCCTGGGGGCAGGCGCTCTTCCGCGAGATCGGGTTCGCGAACGTGCGAGCCGAGGAGGTCCCCGTCAACGTCTGGCAGAGAGGCGTCGAGACGGCCGAGGTCGTCACGCCGTTTCCTCAGAAGCTCGTGGTTGCGGCGCTCGGGGGAAGCGTCGGGACCCCCCCGGAGGGGATCGCGGCGCCCGTCGCCCAGTTCCCGAGCCTCGAGGCGCTCGAGGATGCGGTGAAGGCGGACCCCGATGCCGTCCGGGGAAAGATCGTCTTCTTCAACCGGAGGACGGTGAAGGACGGGTCGGGTCCCGGTTACGGGAAGAACGTCCCGATGCGCTCTTCCGGTGCCGCCAGGACAGGCCCTCACGGGGCCGTCGCAGTCCTCGTCCGCTCCGTCGGCACCTCCTCGAGCCGCTTCGCCCACACCGGCTCGACGAACTACGCCGACGGGGGGCCGCGCATTCCGGCTGCCGCGGTCTCGAACACCGACGCGGACCTCCTGGAGCGTCTCCTCGCCCGGGGGCCGGTGAAGGTGAGGCTCGTCCTCGGCTGCCGGCCGCTTCCCGGCGGCACCTCCGCGAACGTGATCGGCGAGGTGACGGGGCGCGAGAAGCCGAACGAGGTCGTCGTCGTCTCGGGGCACCTCGACTCCTGGGACCTCGGGACGGGGGCGATCGACGACGGCGCCGGCTGCGCGATCGCGATCGAGGCGGCGCGCCTCGTCGCCCGGACAGAGCGCCGGCCGCGGAGGACGATTCGCGTCGTCCTGTTCGCGAACGAGGAGAGCGGCCTCGCCGGCGGGAAGGGATACGCCGCGCGCCACGCGGCAGAGCTCCCGAAGCACGCGGGCGCCTTCGAGGCCGACGCGGGGACGGGCGCGCCGCTCGGCTTCTCGTGGAACGCGGCGGAGACCCTCGAGCCCGCGCTCGCCGCGGTCGCGAGGCTCCTCGAGCCGCTCGGCGCGGGCTCGCTGCGGAAGGGGGGGCAGGGCGGAGCCGACATCTCCGCGATGGCGTCCTCGGCCGTTCCGCTCTTCGGCCTCCGGCAGGAGACGGGGAGCTACTTCGACTTCCACCACACCGCGGACGACACGTTCGACAAGATCGAGCCCGCCTCCCTCGACAGGGCCGCCGCCGCGCTCGCGGCGATGGCGTACGCGGTCGCGGATCTCCCGGCGATCCACCCCCGGCCGGTCGAGCCCGCGGCGGCGCCCGTGAAATGAACCTGCCGTCCCTTCCGTCGCTCCCGACCGCCGGGGGCACCCGGGCCCCCGTCGCGGCACGCCTGGACGGCCCGGAGGTCGAGCTCTCCGTCACGGGGATGCACTGCGCGTCGTGCGTCTCGCGAATCGAGGTGGCGCTCGGCAAGGTGCCGGGGGTCTCGCTCGCCGTCGTCGACCTGCTCTCGGGGCGCGCGCGCGTCCGTCTCTCCGACCCGGCGCTCCCGGTGGAGAAGCTCGTCGAGGCCGTGGCGGGAGCGGGGTACGAGGCGAAGGCCGCCGCGAGCGCGGACCTCTTCGGCCTCGAGGAGCTCGTCGACGCCGAGCAGGCCGAGCGCGCCGCCTCCGTCGCGGCCCTCTCCAGGAAGCTCGCGTTCGCCGCGGCCGTCGCCGTACCCGTCGCGGGTCTCTCGATGGCGGACGTGACGTTCCCGGGGCGCGACGCCCTCTTCCTCCTCCTGACCGCCCTCGTCCTCGCCTTCCCGGCGCGGGAGATCCTCGTCACCGGGGCCCGTGCCGTGGCGCGGCTCGCCCCCGACATGAACACGCTCGTTGCCCTGGGGACGTCGGCAGCGTTTCTGACGTCCGCCGCGGCGACGCTCTTCCCGCACCTCTTCCACGCCCCGGGCGGGCATGCCCCGGTCTACTACGAGGCGGCAGTCGTCGTCGTGGCGCTCGTCCTCTTCGGCCGCTTTCTCGAGGAGCGGGCGAAGGGGAAGGCGGGGGAGGCGATCCGCGCCCTCGCCCGGCTCGGCGCGCGAAACGCACGGCTCGTCCGCCCGGAAGGCGACGTCGAGGTGCCGCTCGAGAGGGTCCGCGCCGGCGACCTCCTCCGGGTCCTGCCGGGGGAGAAGGTCCCGACGGACGGCGTCCTCGTCGAGGGGGCGACGGCCGTCGACGAGTCGCTCGTCACGGGCGAGTCGATCCCCGTCGAGAAGGTGACGGGCGACCCGCTCCTCGGCGCGACGGTGAACGGGAACGGCGCGATCGTGATGAAGGCGACGCGGGTCGGGAAGGAGACGGCCCTCGCGCAGGTCGTGAAGCTCGTACGGCAGGCGCAGGCGACGAAGGCTCCCGTCCAGAGGCTCGTCGACCGGATCGCCACCGTCTTCGTCCCGGCCGTCGTCGGGGTCGCTCTCCTCGCCTTCGCCGGCTGGATGCTCCTCGGAGAAGAGCCGCGGCTCCTCCGCGCGCTCCTCGCCGCGACGTCGGTCCTCCTCGTCGCCTGTCCCTGCGCCCTGGGCCTCGCGACACCGACGGCGCTCGTCGTCGGGACGGGGCGCGGCGCGCAGCTTGGACTCCTCCTGCGCGACGCCGGCGTCCTCGAGAGGGCGGCGCGGGTGACCGCCGTGGTCTTCGACAAGACCGGGACGCTGACGACGGGACGTCCCGCCGTCACCGCCCTCCGCCCCGCGGAAGGCGTCGCCGAAGCGGAGCTCCTCTCCGGGCTCGCGGCGCTCGAGAGCGGCTCCGAGCACCCGCTCGCGAAGGCGGTCCTCGCGGAAGCGAGCTCCCGCGGCCTGCTGGTCGTGCGGGCGCGCGACGTGACGGCCGTCCCGGGCGGTGGCGTGACGGGGACGGTCGGCGGGGAACCGGCGCTCGCCGGCTCCGAGGCGTTCCTCGCCTCACGCGGCGTCGCGATTCCTCCGGCCCTCCTCGAGGCCGTCGACGACGGGACGCTCGTCCTCCTCGCCGTCTCGGGGACGGTCCGCGGTGCGGCCGTCCTCGCCGACCCGCTCAAGCCTCATGCTCGCGAGGCGCTCTCCGGGCTCGCCGCGCGAGGGCTCTCCCTCCACCTCCTCTCGGGCGACCGGCCGGCGGCCGTCGCGGCAGCGGGGCGCGCGGCGGGGATCCCGGACGGGAACGTCGCCG
>CAZNSS010000253.1:0-6006 GCA_964575465.1 uncultured Holophagales bacterium
CGCGGGCGAGGTCGCCCGCGTGAGCCGGCAGCTCGCGGCGGCGCCCGCCACCTGGACGGGCCGCACCTCGACGCGCCTCCTCGACGCGATGCCCGACGGCACCGTCGTCTTCGCGGCCGTACCGAACGTCTCGGGGACCGTCGCCGACTTCTACGACGCCCTCGCGCCCCGCCTCGCCTCGAACCCCGTCCTCGCCTCCTGGTGGGGCGAGGGGCCCGGCGCGCCGGCGCGCCAGGCCGAGGTGAAGAAGCTCCTCGACGCGCTCCGCACGTGGGGCTCCTACCTCGGCGACGAGGTCGCCGTCGGGATCGGCACGAACGCCCAGGGTCGCCCCGGCGCGCCGCTCGTCCTCTCGACCGTCGTGAAGCCCGGCTTCCGGGATTTCGTCGAAGCCGAGCTCGCACGGACCGGCGGAACGGCGCACGTCCGCGTCGTCGGGAGCGCGGCGGAGGCGGTGCCCGGCTCCGACACGCTCTTCCTCTGGCTGCGGGACGACCTCCTCGCGGCGGCCCCCGACGGCGCGACGCTCGCGCGGCTCGAGTCGGCCCTCGCGGCGCCGGGAGCCTTCCGGGGCGGGACCTTCCGCGCCCGGCTCTCCGACGCCTACCGGGACGGTATCGACCTCCTCGTCGGCGTCGACGCGAAGACGCTCCTCGCGAGGGCCGCCGCCGAGGCCGGGGCGGAGCCGAACGGACGCGAGGCGCTCAGGGCGAGCGGCCTCCTCGACGTCGAGCACCTGATCATCGAGCGGCGCTCGTCGGGGGGCGCCTCGACCGGACGCGCCGCCCTGACGTTCGGGGCCGAACGACACGGGCTCGCGGCGTGGCTCGCCGCGCCCGCGCCCATGGGCTCCCTCTCCTTCGTCTCCTCCGGCGCCGCCGGCGCCCTCGCGGTCGTGACGAAGGAGCCCGCGCTCCTCGTCGACGACCTCTTCTCGGTCCTTTCCGCGGGGAGGCCGGAGTTCCCGGCGAAGCTCGCCGAGGCCGAGGCGAAGGTCGGCTTCCACGTGAGGGAAGACCTCGCCGCTGCGATCGGGGGCGACGCGGCCCTTGCCGTCGACGGTCCGCTCCTCCCGACGCCGGCGTGGAAGCTCGTCGTCGAGGTCTACGACCCGGCGCGCCTCCAGGCGACGATCGTCCGCCTCGTCTCGCTCGCCGACGACGCGGCACGGAAGGAGGGGAAGCCCGGCGTGAGGCTCGTGACCGAGACGTCGGGCGGCCTGACGGTCCACGCTCTCGTGACGGGCGAGGGGACGACTCCGCTACAGTACGCGTTCGTGGACGGCTACCTCGTCGCGGCCCCGGAGAAGGCGCTCCTCGTCCGCGCCGCCGAGGCCCACGCGACGGGCGACACGCTGCTGACCGCGCCGAAGCTCGTCGCGCTCCTCCCGAAGGACGGGCCGCTCGACTTTTCGATGCTCGCCTACCAGGACGTCGGCGGGACGCTCGGCTCGCTCGCCCGCTCGCTCGGTGCCGCGTCCGGGTCGGCCGCCTCGGAGCTCTCCGGCTCGGGAGCCTCGCTCGCCTGGGGCTGGGCCGAGCCGTCGCGCATCGTCTTCGGCTCCGCCGGGACCGGTCTCTCCGACCTCGGCTCCCTCGTCGCGGCCACCGCCGCCCTGAAGCACCCCGAGAGCGGAGGCCGGTGACCGCGTTCCTCGAGCTCGACGGTCTCTCGGTGCGGCTCGGCCGGCGGGAGGTGCTCCGGGACCTCCGGGGCACGCTCGCCGGCCGCTCCATCGGGCTCCTCGGGCCGAACGGCGCGGGGAAGACGACGCTCCTCCACACGCTCCTCGGCTTCTTCCCGCCGTCGGCGGGAACGGCGCGGCTCGCCGGGCTCGACGTCGTGAGGGAGAGCCGCGAGGTGCGGCGGGCCGTCGGCTACATGCCCGAGAACGACGCCTTCATCGCGGGGATCTCCGGCGTCCGCTACGTCGCGATGTTCGCCGAGCTCTCGGGTCTCCCGCGAGCCGAGGCGCTCGAGAGGGCCCACGAAGCGCTCTTCGCGGTGGGACTCGGCGAGGTGCGCTACCGGACCCTCGAGACCTACTCGCTCGGGATGAAGCAGCTCGCCAAGCTCGCGCAGGCGATCGCCCACGGGCCGAAGGTCCTCTTCCTCGACGAGCCGACGAACGGCCTCGACCCACCGGCCCGGCAGCGAATGCTCCGGCTCGTCCGCGAGATTCGCGAGGCGGGGGAGATCCGAGTCATCCTCTCCTCGCACCTCCTCCGCGACGTGGAGGAGTGCTGCGACGAGGTCCTCATCCTGCGGGACGGCCGCGTCGCCGCCCTCTGCAACCTCGAGGAGGAGCGGCGCGCGAACCGCCGCCTCGTCGAGCTGGAGGCCACGGGCGGGAACGGCGACTTCTCCGACGCGCTCGTCGCGCTCGGCTGCAGCGTGGCACCCGGGATCCGGCGGCGGCTGAAGGTCGTCCTCCCCGAAGGGACCGGACCGCGGGACCTCTACCGGCTCGCCGGCGAGCAGGGCGTCCAGCTCCGGCACCTCGCCTACCAGCGCGACTCGCTCGAGGAGATCTTCCTCCGGGCGATGGAGGGCGAACCGTGACGGTGCGGACCCGCCGCTTCCGGCCTTTCGAGGGGTTGCCGACCTCGGCGCTCGCGCGGATCCTCGTCCTCCCGCGCTACGCCTGGCGCGAGGCCTTCCAGGCGAAGCTCGTGACGGGAGCCTTCACGGCCGCCTTCCTGGCGCCCATCGGCGCCCTCGTCGTCGTCTGGCTGAAGCACAATGCCCTGGCCCTCGCCCGCCTCCCGCTGAGCGGCGGGATCCCGTTCCCGATCGACGGGCAATTCTTCGGCTACCTCCTCCTCGCGCAGACGTACTTCGCGTTCGCGCTGACGCTCTTCGTCGGACCCTCGCTCGTCTCGCCCGACCTCGTGAACGGGGCCCTCCCGCTCTACCTCTCCCGGCCGCTCTCCCGGTGGCAGTACGTCACGGGGAAGCTCCTCGTCCTCGCCCTCCTCCTCTCGGCGATCACCTGGGCACCGCTGCTCCTCGTCTTCGCCCTCGAGGCCTCGCTGGCCGAGGGGGGCTGGCTCCTCGCGAACGCCGGGATCGCGGGGTCGATCCTCCTCGCCTCGCTCCTCCTCGTCGTCTTTCTCTCCCTGGTCTCGATGGCCATGTCGGCCTGGGTGAGGAACCGGGCCCTCGCGCGAGCGCTCCTGATCGCCCTCGCCATCGTCCCGGCGGCTTTCGGACAGGCGCTCAACGGGATCCTGAACGTCGAATGGGGCCGGCTCTTCAACCTCGGCGCCTCGTGGGCCCGGGTCCTCGAGGGGCTCTTCGGCATCTCGGTCCGGTCCGGCCTCCCGCTGGGCGGCGCCTGGGCGAGCCTCCTCGTCACCACCGCGCTCTCCCTCATCCTCCTCCACCGGAAGCTCCGCGCCTTCGAGGTGGTGAGGTGAGCGCCGCCGCGGAGCGGGACCTCGTCGTCTTCGACGACGTCTCGAAGTTCTACGGCGAGGTCCTCGGCGTCGACCGGGTCACCCTCTCGATCCCGCCCGGCATCACCGGCCTCGTCGGGCCGAACGGCTCGGGCAAGACGACCCTCATGAACCTCGCGACGGGCCTCATCCGCCCGACCCGCGGGAGGGTGAGCGTCCTCGGTATCCCGCCCACCGACCCGGAGCGTCTGTTCGCCGTCTGCGGCTACTGCACGGCATTCGAGGCCTTTCCGCCCGGCGTGACGGGCCGTTCCTTCCTCGAGGGGATCCTCTCCCTCCGCGGAGAGGGGATGCCGGCGGCGCGCGAGCTCGCCGGGAAGGCCCTCGAGAGGGTCGGCCTCGTCGAGGCCGCGGGACGGAAGGTCGCCGGCTACAGCAAGGGGATGAAGCAGCGGTTGCGCCTCGCCCTCGCCATCGCACCCGACCCACGCGTCCTCCTCCTCGACGAGCCGCTCAACGGCCTCGACCCGATGGCCCGCGCCGAGGTCCTCGAGCTCTTCCGCAGCCTCGCCGCGGAGGGGAAGCACGTCGTCGTCTCGAGCCACATCCTCCACGAGGTCGACCTGCTGGCCGACCGCGTCGTCCTCGTGAAATCGGGCTACATCGTGGCGGAGGGGGAGTCGCACGGCCTTCGCGACGAGGTCGTCGAGCGGCCGATGCAGGTCCTCGTCCGCTGCGACCGGCCGGGCGCTCTCGCAGCCCGTCTCTTCGCCGAGGGGCTCGCCACGGAAGTGGAGCTCCACGAGGACGGCCGCGGCCTCCTCGCGAGGACCCGGACGCCGGACCGCTTCTTCCTCGCGCTGAACGGCGCGGTCCTATCGGACGGCCTCGAGGTCGAGACGGTGACGCCCGCCGACGACGACGTGAAAGCCGTCTACCGCTACCTCATCGAGGGAGGGGAGGGAGCTTGAGCCGCGACGTGCGCCTGCGGCAGCTGAAGGCCGTCTTCTTCCTCGAGCTGAAGAGGCTCCTGCGGGGACGCGAGGGGAGGGCGACGCTCTTCTTCGCGGCGGCGCCGTTCCTCCTGACGGCGTTCGTCGTCTTCGTCCGGAAGGACCCCGTCGCGCCGGGTCGCGTCGAGAAGGAGTTCGCGCTCCTCTACCAGACCCTCGTCCTGCAGGGGACGCTCTTCTTCGGCGCGCTCTTCGCCTTCGGCGGCCTCGTGAGGGGCGAGCAGCTGGCGAAGACGATTCACCAGATCCTGCTGGCGCCTGTCCGCCGCGAGGTGCTCCTCCTCGGGAAGTACCTCGCCGCGCTCGCGGCGACGTCCGTCCTCTACGGCGGGTTCTCGGCGCTTTCGTATCTCGCCCTCATCTCGGGAGAGGGGTGGAGCGCCGCTCTCGCGCACCTCGCATCGGGCGGGAGCGGGCGCCTCGTCGCCTACGTCCTCGTCTCGGCCCTCGCCTGCGCGGGGTACGGCGCCGTCTTCCTCGCCTTCGGCCAGTGGGCGAAGAACCCCATCCTCCCGGCGCTCGCCTTCTGGGGGTGGGAGCACCTCAACTTCCTCCTCCCCGACGTCCTGAAGAGGCTCGGCCTCGTCCACTACCTCCTCTCGCTGACGCCGGTGAAGGTGCCCGAGGGCTTTCTCGCGGTCCTCGGCGAGCCGCTTCCCGCCTGGGTCGCCGTCCCCGCGCCACTCCTCCTCGCCGCGGCGCTCCTCGCGCTCGCGAGCTGGAAGGTGCGCCGGACGGAAGTCGACTACGGCGTGGAGTGATCGCGCCGGCTGCGCGCCCGTTCCCCCGGGCCGCGACCGCTGACCGGGAACGAGGCTCAGCGTCGGCCGAGACGCTCCTCGAGGTCGACGTACTCCGGCGCGCCGGGAGGACGCTCCGTGCCGGCGAGCCAGAGGCGGACCGGTGTGCCGGGGCCGATGGCGACCGTCCAGCGAGCCGGGGCCGCGACGACCTTCCGGGCGATCCAGGCCCGAAGCTCCTCGAGGGCCGCGGTCTCGTCGGCGTCCGGCGGACTGTTCCGTGCCGAGGCGAGCGTCACGTGCGGGCGGAAGACGCCGTCGTACCCCTCCGGCGACTTCAGGCCGAGCCGGTTCATCTCGGCCTTCGCCGCGACGACGTCGGCGGACCACGACTCCGGCGCGTCGTGCATCTCCACCGCGACGACGTGGGCGTTCCTCCCGAGGCGGACGGCCTCGGGTCGGAACGTGGCCGCCTCGCGCGGCGCGACGAGGGCGAGCCCGCGGATCCGGTCGACGTCCTCCACCCTCCATCCGGGTCCGACGAAGACGACCGTGATGTGGAGGTCCTCGACCATGCTCAGGCTGAGGCCCGGGAAGCGCGCGGCCGCGTCCGCGCGGAGCTTCGCCCACTCCCGCCCGAGCGGCGTGTCGGCGCAGGGGACGGTGGAGAAGAGGGTGCCCCCCGGGTGAGCCGGGGGGCCGGCGGGCACGGCCTTCGGAGCGGGCCGGGAGGCGCACGCCGCAAAGACGGCGGCGATCGCGAGGAGAGCGGGAAGGGCGAACGCCCGTGCGAGGGAGCGACGCGGGTGATTTCGGAGACGGATTTTCAGGCGGTGACCACCACGCCCAACGCCC
>CAZNSS010000254.1:0-6004 GCA_964575465.1 uncultured Holophagales bacterium
GTTGTAGCGCGAGTCGGGCCGCAGCTCCGGCGCGCCCGGGTCGAGGTCGCCGATCTTCAGCCGGTGGCTGACGACGGCGCCCAGGACGAGGAGGATCGCCCCGGCGACGAGGGCCGGGACCGCCCGGCGGCGCTGCGTGAACGAGGCGATGAAGAGCCAGAGCCCCTGGCCTCCCTCGCCCTTCGCCGCCGCTTCCTCCGTCCTGAGGCTCCGGGCCGCGGCCTTCAGGCTGACGCCCGTGTAGCTGAGGAGGATCGGCAGGAGGATGAGGTTCGTGAAGATGAGGACGGCGACGCCGATGCTCGCGGCGATCGCGAGCTCGCGGATGACCTGGATCTTGATCACGAGAAGGACGGCGAACCCGACCGCGTCGGCGAGGAGCGCCGTCAGGCCGGCCAGGAAGAGGCGGCGGAACGTGTAGCGCGCCGCGACGAGGCGGTGCGCCCCGCGCCCGACGTCCTGCATGATGCCGTTCATCTTCTGCGCGCCGTGGCTCATCCCGATCGCGAAGACGAGGAACGGCACGAGCATCGAGTACGGGTCGAGCGCGTAGCCGAGCGCCCGGATGAGGCCCAGCTGCCAGACGACCGCGACGAGCGACGCGAAGACGACGAGGACCGTGCTCCGGGCGCAGCGCGTGTACCAGAAGACCATCGCCATCGCGATCAGGATCGCGACGCCGAAGAAGACGACGACGACCTTCAGCCCGTCGATGAGGTCGCCGATGATCTTCGCGAAGCCGGTGATGTGGATCGCGACCTTGTCCGACGCGTACTTTCCCCGGATCCGCTCCAGCTCGGCGGCGAGCTTCGTGTAGTCGAGGGGCTTGCCCTCGGCGTCCGTCGCAAGGAGCGGCACGTAGATGATGGTCGACTTCGCGTCGAGGGCGACGAGCTGCCCGATCTCTCCCGAGCGGGCGACGTTGATCGCCAGGAGCTGGAGGCTCTGGGGCGAGCCGTCGTAGCCGTCCGGGATGACCGGACCGCCCTCCAGCCCCTCCTCGGTCACGCCGACCCACCGCGTGCTCGGCGTCCAGAGCGACTTCATCTGGCCGCGGTTCACGCCCGGGATCAGGAAGACCTCGTCGCTGATCTTCGCGAGCGTGTCGAGGTACTCCTTGTCGTAGATCGGCCCCTTCGTGTTCTCCACGCCGATCCGGATCGCGTTCCCGAGCCCCGTCAGCTCGGCCTGGTTCGCGAGGAAGTTCGCGATGTACGGGTGGCCCGTCGGGATCGTCTTCTCGAAGCTCGCGTTGAGCTTCAGCTTCGAGGCCTGCCACCCGAGGAGGAGCGTCACGATCGCGCAGAGCGCGACGACGACGAGGCGGTTGTTGAAGAGGGCGCGCTCGACGACGTTTCCCGACTTCTGGTCGAAGTCCTCGAGCTTCGCCGGTCCGGCCAGCGTGCTGCCGCCGAAGTGGCTCATCGGGCACCTCCGGAGTGCGCGGAGTCGCCGGCGGGGGGCGCGGCCCCTCCCGGGGGGAGCGGGATCAGGCCCTGCAGCGAGAGCGCGAGGGCGCCGTTCTTCAGCGGGAGGAAACGGGTCAGGGGCGGAAGGGACGGGAGCGGCAGCGGGTGGATGCTCTTCGCCCCGTCCTCGCTCACCCAGACCTGTCCCGCGAAGTTCGTCAGGTAGATCTTCCCGTCGGGCCCGAGAATCGAGGACGTGATGTTGACGGGCGGGGCGGGCTCGACTTTCCGCCACTTGCCGGTGGTCTCCAGGACCCAGGCGTTCCCGCGGAGCCCCGCGGCCAGGACCTCGCCCGAGGGAAGCGGGAGGAGCGAGAAGAAGCTCCCCGCGTAGGGAGACTCGACCTTCGCAAAACGCTGCCCGCCGTCGGTCGACTTCAGGAGGAGGCCCTGCTCGCCCGCCATGTAGAGGGCGCCGTTCGCCGGGCGGAGGGCGTAGAGGTGGAGGACCTTCGGGTTCTCGACGCGGTCCATCCAGGGAGCCCAGCTCTTGCCGCCGTCCTCGGTCCGGAAGATCAGGTTGTAGGCGCCGAGGACGAAGCCGGCCGTCTCGCTCTCGAAGAAGAGGTCGAGGAACGGCTTGTCGGGACCGTCCGAGACGAGACGCTCGGCCTCCGCGACGTAGGCGGCCGCCTTCGTGTCGTCGGCCGGGGCCTTCGCGGCCCTGTCCTTCGCCGCAGCGAGCGCGAGCTCGGCGGCCCTCACGCCGTCGAGCTGGAGCGTCCAGCTCTCGCCCGCGTCGTCGGTCTTGAGGACCGCACCGTAGTGCCCGACGGCCCAACCCGTCTTCGCGTTCACGAAGCGGACGGCCGTGAGCGTGACGCTGACCGGGACCTTCGCCTGCCGCCACGTCGCCCCGGTGTCGTCCGAGAGGAGGACGATGCCGCGTTCCCCGACGACGACGAGCCGCTCGCCCGCGAGGGCGACGTCGAGGAGGACCTGGCGGCGTGCCTGCGCGGAGACGAGCGCCGGGCGCTCGAGCGGGCCGGCGGCCTTGCCGGTGGGCGCCGGTGCCGGTCCGGAGGCGAGGGCGCCCGCCGTCGCAAGGCCGCCAAGGACGATGAGGAGGCGAAGTGCCCGTTTCATTCTGGAAGCTCCTGTCGGATCGACGTGCCCGGACCCGTCTGGGCCCGTAGACGGAGGGTGGCCGCGCGGGGCGCGAGGCCACCCTCCCCTGCGGCTAGCGGACGCTCTCCCCCGCCATGGCGTCGGGGGTGAAGACCGAGTCCTTGTAGGTCGGCATGATCGTGTACTGGTCGTCCGACTGGTTGAAGAGGTTCGCGACGTAGCCGGCACCCGAGAGGAGGTCGTAGTAGCCGAACGAGGCGCCTACGGTCGCCGGGAGGTCGGGCATGACGACCGGGATCCGCCAGAGCGTCTTCCAGAGCTGGTTGTTCGCGTCCCACCGATCGGCGAGAACGGGCATCCAGGTGTCCTCGTCGACGTAGTAGCGCCCCTTCGGCGCCTGGTGGCGCTTCCCCTGCCGGAGCGTCGCCTCGACGATCCAGACCCGGTGGAGCTCCCAGCGGACCTTGTCGGCCGCGACGTGGTGCTGTCCGGGAATCAGGACCTCGGTGTCCTTCTTCGGCTGGAGGAACCGGTTGCTGTTGTACGGGATGAACATCTCCTGCTTGCCGACGATCTTCCAGTCGAAGCGGTCGAGGCGGCCCGTCCAGACCTCCATCTCGTCGAACGACATGACGCCGGCGGTGGCGGGTGTCGGCGTGTCGCAGCAGGCGACCGGGAGCTTTCGGACCCGGCGCTGGCCGGTCAGGTAGACCCAGGAGAGTGTCTTGTCGAAGTCGACGTTCTCCCGGCCGACGATCGCCTCGCCCGCGCGGATCGGCGGGCCGGAGTTGACGAGACGGATCATCCAGTACTCGCCGCTCCACTTCGAGGGGCTCACGTCCTTCAGGTAGAACGGAGCCTGCTGGTCGCCGACGCCCTCGGTCGAGAGGACGTGCTTGCCCGAGGCGGTGATCAGGTACTGGTTCACGTGGAACTTCCAGTTCGCGCCGCGCCAGTAGAGGAGGCCGTTCCACATCACCTCGGCCCCGGTCTTCGGGAGCGGGAACGGGATGCCGGCGTACGCCCCCTCGATCGAGTCCCCGTTCTTCACCGACTTCGCCTGGGTGGCGTTCTTGAAGGTGTTGTCGTAGACCCACTGGGGCGCCGCCGCCGTCCGAAGGGTCTTGTAGACGTCGACCTTGTAGGTCTCGGGGTACTTCTTCAGCATCGCCTTCACCCCGTCGGTGAGCCTGGCGGCGTACTGGTCCATGTTCTTCGACGTGATCGTGTAGAGGGGCTTCTCCGCGGCGAAGGGGTCGCCGCGGCGGCCGCCCGGCTTGTCGCCCGGGATCGGCGTCGTGTAGCCGCCGTCCCACGCGGGGATCGTCCCTTCCTTGTTCCCGGCTTTCTCGGCGCCGAAGGGGGTCAGCTCGCTCTTCAGCTTCGCGGCCTCCTCGGGCGTCGCGGCCGTCGCGACGGGCGACGCGGCGACGCCGAGGCAGAGGGCTCCGGCCAGCAGGATGTTCAGGCTCTTCACGGGTCTCTCCTTATCCAGCTCAGAAGGTCGTCCGGACCGAGAACGTCAGGGTGTCGCGGTCCTTGAGGCACTGCTTGAACGAGAAGTGGTTGGCCGCGTCGAGGTACGTCCCGACCGACCCGAGGTACGTCGTCCAGGTGATCGAGAACTTGTAGACGCCGTTGAAGATCCCGTTGATCCCGACGTTCAGGTCGCCGCCGTCGTCCACGCCCCCGTTGAAGCTCCCGATGACGCGCGAGGCGCCCTTGGGGTTGTAGCCGATGCCGACGGGGACCGAGAGGTCGAGTCCCGAGAAGACCTGGCGGTACGTCGGCTCGTAGACGATCCGGAAGCCCCACGCGTCGCGCGTGGTGTTCGGGTCGATCGCCGCCTCGTTCTTCGTGACCTTCATCTCGCGGTTGTAGGCGATCTCGCCGAGGAAATTCGACTCCTTGGCGAGGAACATCGGCCCGAACGACGCGAGCCAGCTCGCCTGCGCGTGGAACGACTCGCCGACGCCGTAGAGCGGGTGCTCGTCGTTGTCGGCCAGGAAGCCCGGGATCGGGAGGACGGTCTGGGCGTCGCTGACGAGCGGCATGTCCCACCGGTAGGAGATCTCGGCCGCCGTGCTCCAGACGCCGAAGGTGTGCGCCACGCTCGCCCCGAGACTCTTGATGTTCTCGGCGAAATTGAGGTTGTAGGTCCCGATCTGGCCGGTCTGGAAGTTCGGCACCTGCTGCGGGGCGAGGTAGATCTGCGGGTCCTTCGCGTTGTACTGGTTGTAGTAGAGGCCGAGGTCGGTCTCGCCGGCGCGCAGCCGGAGCTGCACGCCGTACTGCCCGCCGTCCTTCGCCTCGAGGTCGCCGGAGCGGAAGAAGGAGGGAGGTCCCAGGAACGGGTAGTGGGGCTCGCCCGTGACGAGCCGCTCGCCGCCCTCGTCGAGGATGTCGATGAAGGAGTAGTACGAGCCGGACGCCGGAAGCCGGGAGCGCCTCCACTCGAGCTGGTAGTACGCGCCGACGGTGAACTTCGGCGTGAACTGCCACTGCGCCGAGATCTGGTTCACCGGCATGATGATTTCCTTGAACTGGGCGTTCGGCACGCCGAGGAGCTTCGTGACGTCCGTCGGCGCCATCGTGCCGGCGACGCCGTTCGCGCCGAAGAAGAGGCTCTCGCCCCACTGAAGCGCGTGCCGCCCGACCTTGAAGCTGCCGGACATGTCGCCCGCGTGGACGTTCAGGAAGACGAACGCGTCGAGGAGCTCGATCTTCCGCCCCGCGAGGTCGCGCGTGGCGTCCGTGAACTCGCCCGCGGGCCTGGAGAACGAGTTGACGGTGTAGGGCGACGTGTTGTCGTTCCCGGTGTTGTAGACGAAGTCGTACCAGCCCGCCGCGCTCGCGCGCGCCCCGAAGCCCTTGTACTGGACGTCGAACTCGGAGAGGAGGTCGAACCGGTTCTGCATCAGCCCCGTGTCGAAGTTCCGGTCGCCGTCGTCCTGGTTCAGCGTCTGGGGCATCGCGGTGACGAGCGCGTCGTCCTGGTCCTTCAGGCGAAGGCCGGCGCTGTACTTGACCGTGTTGTCCCAGCGGATCTTGAACTCCGGGTTCCCGGTCTTGAAGTCGACCGCCCGCGCGAGCGGCGCACTCGAGACCAGGGCCACGGCCAGGGCTGCCCACGAAAGGCTCGCCAGGTTACGGGTCGTGTTTCGGCACACCATCGTCCTCCTCCGTCTTCTTCCTGTCCCGGTCGTTTCCAGCGAGTTCACGTCGGCGTACGGCTGCAGCGGAGCGTCATCCGGCGCGTCGCCAATGACTACGATCCGATACGGCTGTACTGCCATGCGGGACATATTGGGGACGGGCCCGGACCTTGTCAAGAGCGGAATTCCACTTTCTCGTGCCCGCGCGGAACGATCTCCTCCCCCTGCCCTGCCTTGAGACGCGATTCCAGGATCAGATCGAGATAGGGGGCGGCGGCGGGTGGCCGCCGCTGCCCTCCCACACCACCGGAC
>CAZNSS010000255.1:0-6004 GCA_964575465.1 uncultured Holophagales bacterium
TCGGCGGCGCTCCTGGCCTGGTCGATCCGGCCGGAGAGCTCGCCGCCCGTGAAGAGCGGGACCATCGCCTCGGCACGCGTGATCGCCGTCCCCGACCAGCCGGGCTCGTTCGGGTCGCCCGTCACGAACGCGGGGAAGGAGAACTCCTGCCGGTTCAACATCAGCGCGAACGACTCGGCGGGCGAATCGGTCCGGATGTAGGTTTCCGAGAGCGTCAGGGACGGCAGGCGGAAGGCGGAGGCCTGGCTGACGCGGGCCGTCGCCGCCTCCTGCCGGGCCTTCGCAGCGGTCACCTCGCGAGCTCCGTCGCGGGCCCGGCTCATCGCCTCCCCCAGGGAGATCGGGCCGTCCGCGCGTACGGCGCCTGCCGCGAGGACCGCGAGCGCCACCGCCACTCCGTATCGCATGTCTCCTCCTCGAGTGGGAAGGGCGGGAGCCGCCCTTCCCGTGCGTGACTATATGAGAATATAGTTATGTATGGTCGCCTTGTCAAGCCCGGGCGCGCGGCCGAAGGTGGAGCAGGGAGGGGCGGGAGAGGCGGTCGGGGTCCCGGGGCCGCGGGGTGGTCGGCGGTAGCGGCCCATTCTGGACCCGGGAACGGCCGGCGGGGCCCCCTGCGACTAACATAGCGGCACCAGGAGGCTCATGAGGCGCGACGACATCGCGGCCGGCGGCGCCACGGACCGCTACCGCCGACAGAGGCGCATCCAGGAGGCGACGTTCGCGATCGCCCAGGCGGTGACGTCCAGCGAGGGGCTCGACGACCTCTTCGCCCGGATCCACCGGATCGTCTCCGGGCTGATGGAGGCACGAAACCTCTACGTCGCCCTCCTCGACGAGGCCACGGGGAGCCTCACCTTCCCCTACTTCCGAGACGAGATCGACGCCGGGCCTCCCGAGGGGCCGGTGCCGGCGGGCCGTGGGCTGACGGGCTACGTGCTGCGGAAGGGGGAGCCCCTTCTCGCCTCGCCGGAGGTCTTCGACGAGCTCGTGGCGCAGGGGGAGGTCGAGCCGATCGGGGCGGCATCGATCGACTGGCTCGGGGTCCCTCTCCGGGCGGGCGAGAAGACGATCGGGGTCCTCGCGGTCCAGAGCTACGCCGGGAACGTGAGGTACGGCGAGGAGGACCAGGCCCTCCTCGGCTTCGTCTCCTCGCAGGTCGCGCTCGCCATCGAGCGCCGGCGGGCGGAGGAAGCCCTCCGGCACAGCGAGAAGCGCCTCCGGGCGCTCCTCGAGGCCCTGCCCGACCTCCTCTTCGTCCTGGGGCGCGACGGCCGGTACCTCGCCGTCCACGCGGCGAGGCCCGACGCGCTCGCGGCGCCGCGCGAGACCCTGCTTACCACGAGCGTCGAGAAGGCCCTCCCCCCGGTCCCCGCCAGGGTCTGGATGGAGGCGATCCGCCGCTGCCTCGAGGCCGGCACGGCGCAGGTCATCGAGTACACGCTCGACGTCCCGGCGGGACGGCGCGAGTTCGAGGCGCGGATCGTCGCCCACGACGCGGACTCCGTCCTCTCCCTCGTCCGCGACGTGACGCGCCGCGTCGAGCGCGAGCGCACCCTTCGCGAGCGAGAGCGCGAGCTGAAGCGGCTCACCGAGAACATGCTCGACGTCATCTCCGAGACGGACCTCTCCGGGGTGGTGAGGTTCGCGACGCCTTCGTACGAGGCGGCGACGGGGTGGCTGCCCGCGGAGTTCATCGGGCACAACGCGCTCGAGTTCATCCACCCCGAGGACCGGGAGCTGTCGCGGGAGATGCTCGGGCGGAAGGCGCGCCGGGACGGCTCGTCGTCGTTCACCTACCGGTTCCGGAAGAAGGACGGCGCCTGGCTCTGGGTCGACTCGGTCGTGACCCTCGCGAGAGACGAGAACGGAGAGCCGGACGGCCTCGTCATCACGAGCCGCGACGTGACCGACCGGAAGCGCGACGAAGAGGTCGTCCGCCTCCAGCACGAAACGGAGCGGAGCCTCCTCCGGCGCGAGGGGCTCGACGCGATCCTCGCGAGGATCTGCTCGCGCGTCGCGGGCCTCTACGACTTTCCCGCGGTCTGGATCGGCCTGAAGGAGCCCGACGGGCGGATCCAGCCCCGCGCCGTCGCGGGAGAGGCGGCGTCCTTCGTGACGCGGTCGACCTTCCGCTGGGACGACACCCCGCAGGGGCGGGGGCCGTCCGGAGAGGCGGTGAGGACGGGGAAGGCACAGTGGGTCGAGGAGCTCGGCGACGATCGGGTCGCCCCCTGGAGGGAGGACGCCGCCGCCACCGGTCTCGGCGCCGCCCTCGCGGTCCCCCTCGTCGTCGGCGAGAGGGTTCTCGGGGTCCTCTCGTGCTACGCGCGGCGGCCCGAGGCGTTCGCCGGAGCGACGGTCGTCCCGCTCACCCGGATCGCCGACCAGGCCGCCCTCGCGCTCCTCGAGTCCGAGCAGCTCGAACGGATCGAGCTCCAGACGGCGGCCCTCGAGGCGACGGCGAACGCCGTGGTCATCACCGACCGCGAAGGCCACGTCGAGTGGATCAACCCCGCCTTCAGCGAGCTGACCGGCTTCACCCTCGCCGAGGTCCTCGGCGAGACACCCCGCCTCCTGAAGTCGGGGATTCAGAGCGACTTCTACTACGAGAAGATGTGGGAGACGATCCTCGGTGGCCACGTCTGGCGGGGCGAGCTCTACAACAGGCGCAAGGACGGGACCGTCTACGTCGAGGAGCAGACGATCACCCCCGTCGTGGGCGCCGACGGCTCGATCCGCCACTTCGTCGCGGTCAAGCAGGACGTCACGCAACGCCGAAGGACCGAGGAGCGGATCCGCTACCTCGCCCTCCACGACCCGCTCACCGATCTCGGGAACCGCCGCTCGGTCGAGGAGAGCCTCGAGCGCGTCGTCGCCCGGGCCCGCCGCGGGACGCCTGGGTCGCTCGTCCTCCTCGACCTCGACCACTTCAAGGTCGTGAACGACACCCTCGGGCACGCGGCGGGAGACACGGTCCTCGTCGAGCTCGCCCGCCTTCTCGGGACCCTCCGGCGCCCCGGCGACGAGATCGCCCGCCTCGGGGGCGACGAGTTCGTCCTCGTCCTCGAGGGGATCCCCGCCGAGGCGGGCCGGATGGTCGCCGAGCGGCTGCGCCGGGCCGTCCACGAGCACCGCTTCGAGGTCGGGGGACGCCGATTCGACCTGGGCGTCAGCATCGGGGTGGTCCCGATCGACGGCCGGCTCGGCGCGCCCGCCCTCCTCGCCCTCGCCGACTCGGCCCTCTACTCCGCCAAGGAGCGGGGGCGGAACCGGGTCGTCCTCGTCGACGCGTCGGTCACGCCGACGCCCCTCTCGGAAGCGAGCGTCTGGGCCTCGCGGGTCAAGGACGCCCTCCGCGACCGGCGCTTCCTCCTGGCCTACCAGCCGATCTTCCGCCTCGAGACGGGGCAAGCCGCGCACTACGAGGCGCTCCTGAGGCTCCTCGACGACGGCGGGGGCCTCGTCGGCCCCGGCGCGTTCCTCCCGGCGGCCGAGCAGTTCGGCCTCCTCCCCCAGCTCGACCTCTGGGTCGTCGACGAGGTCCTCTCGACCCTCCGCGGGCGCACGGACCTCGAGGTCTTCGTGAACCTCTCGGGCGCGAGCCTCGGCGAGGAGACGCACCTCCTCGCGATCGAGGAGCGGATCCGCGAGAGCGGCGTGGGCCCCGGCCGCCTCGCCTTCGAGGTGACCGAGACGACCGCCGTCCGGGACATGATCGCCGCGCGGGAGTGGATGCGGCGCCTGCGCGACCTGGGGTGCCGGTTCGCGCTCGACGACTTCGGCATCGGCTTCTCGTCTTTCTCGTACCTCCAGAGCCTGCCGGCCGACTACGTCAAGATCGACGGGTCGTTCATCCGCGACCTCGACTCGAACCTCGCGAACCGCGCCCTCGTGAAGGCCATCGACACGGTGGCCCACACCCTCGGCAAGGAGACGATCGCCGAGCAGGTGGAGAACCTCGGGTCGGTCGCGGTCCTGCGCGAGCTCGGCGTCGAGTTCGGACAGGGATTCGCGCTCGGCGAGCCTCACCCGGAGCTCCCGCCGCCCGGTCCCCGCCGAATGCCGGGAGGCCCCTAGAATCCTTCGGTCCGGGTTCCACGGCCGGGCCCAAGGAGAGACTCATGGCGAGCGAGAGACCCCGGCGGGTGGCGATCCTCACGAGCGGCGGCGACGCGCCCGGGATGAACGCCGTCGTGAGAGCCGCCGTCCGGTCGGCCCTCGAGAAGGGGCTCGACATCTTCGCCGTCGAGGAGGGGTTCCAGGGGCTCGTCGACGGCGGGGAGCGGATCCGCCGGATGGGTTGGAACGACGTCGGCGGGATCCTCGCGAAGGGGGGCACCGTCATCGGCACGGCCCGCTGCCCGGCGTTCCGCACGCGCGAGGGACGCCTCGCGGCCGCCCGGAACGTGGCGCGCGAGCGGATCGACGCGCTCGTCGTCGTCGGCGGCGACGGCTCCCTGACGGGCGCCGACCTCTTCCGGCGCGAGTGGCCCGGCCTCCTGAAGGAGCTCGCGTCGAAGGGCGAGATCCCGGCCGAGATGGCGAAGGCGGCCGCGCCGCTCGCCCTCGTCGGCCTCGTCGGGTCGATCGACAACGACATGGCCGGGACCGACATGACGATCGGGGCCGACACGGCGCTCCACCGGATCGTGGAGGCGGTCGACGCCCTCGTGTCGACGGCGGCGAGCCACCAGCGGACCTTCGTCGTCGAGGTGATGGGGCGGAACTGCGGCTACCTGGCGCTGATGAGCGCCCTCGCGACGGGGGCGGGCTGGGTCCTCATACCCGAGGCGCCCCCGGAGGGGGACGACTGGGAGGAGAAGATGTGCGCCGTCCTCGCCGAAGGGCGCAGGGCGGGCCGTCGGCACTCGACGGTCATCCTCGCCGAGGGGGCCGTCGACCGGCACGGGAAGCCGATCGAGGCGGAGCGGGTCCGGAGGCTCCTCGAGGAGCGGCTCGGCACCGAGACGCGGACGACCGTCCTCGGCCACGTCCAGCGGGGCGGCCGGCCGAGCGCCTTCGACCGGACGATGGGGTCGCTCCTCGGCTACGCGGCGATCGAAGAGGTCCTCCGCTACGGCCCGGACGACGTCCCGTGCCTCATCGGCCTGCGCGAGAACCGGATCGCCCGGGTGCCGCTGATGGAGAACGTCGACAAGGCCCGCGCGGTGGGCGAGGCGATTCGCTCGGGGGACTTCGACCGCGCGATGGAGCTGCGCGGGACCGGCTTCCGCAACGCGTTCCGGATCCTGAAGACCCTCGTCCGCGCCTTCCCTCACGGCCCGCGGGACGGGCAGAGGCGGCGGCGCTTCCTCGTCCTCCACGCCGGCGCGCCCGCGCCGGGGATGAACACCGCGATCCGCGCGGCCGTCCGGCTCCTCGTCGACCAGGGGCACGTCGTCCTCGGCGCGCACGGGGGCTTCGACGGCCTCCTCTCCGGAGACGTCCGGACGCTCGACTGGATGAGCGTCCACGGCTGGGTCTCGGCGGGCGGCGCCGAGCTCGGGACGAGCCGGAAGGTCCCTTCGGACGACGACTTCCCGGCCCTGGCCGCGGCGCTCGCGGCGCACCAGGTCGAGGGAGTCCTCCTCGTCGGCGGCTGGGCCGCCTACCAGGCGGCGTTCCGGATGCAGGGGGCGCGCGGGGCCTTCGCCTCCTTCCGCGTCCCGATCGTCTGCACCCCGGCGGGGATCGACAACTCCCTCCCCGGCTCGGAGCTCTCCATCGGCGCCGACACCGCTCTCAACGCGATCGTCGAGGCGGTCGACAAGATCAAGCAGTCGGCCGTGGCGTGGAAGCGGGCCTTCGTCGTCGAGGTGATGGGGCGCTACTGCGGCTACCTCGCCGTCATGTCGGGCCTGGCCACGGGGGCCGAGAGGGTCTTCACGCACGAGGAGGGGATCACGATGGCCGCGCTCGAGAAGGACCTCGAGCGGCTCGTCGCGGGGTTCCGGAAGGGGAAGCGGCTCGCGCTGATGATCCGGAACGAGAACGCGAGCCC
>CAZNSS010000256.1:0-3412 GCA_964575465.1 uncultured Holophagales bacterium
CCGGGCGCGGCACCCGCTGCCGCTCCCGGCGCCGCCCCGGCCGGCAACTGGGCCCAGCAGGGGCAGCCCGGGGTCTCGGATGCCTACGCGCCGCCGAGCGCGGTCCAGTCCCGCCCGGGCGACGTGCCGAAGGCCGCGCCGACCCCGAAGTGAGCTTCGTCCCGGTGCGGCCTACGGCCGCGCCGGGAGGACCTCCACGTCGAACGTGAGCGGGAAGGAGAGACCCGTCTCCGGGGTCACCTTCAGGTTCGTGATCCGGTAGACCTTCGTCACGCGCACCGTCCCGGGCGGAGACGTCTTCGGGACCTTCACCTCGAGAAGGCTCGTGCCGTTCGCGGCGACGACGAGGCTCTTCGGCACCACCGGCCCGGCAGCCGTCTCTTCGTCTCCCTCGAGCTGCAGGCGGAGGTCCGAGCCGTTCCGGAGCCTCACGTAGCCCCCTTCTCCGGGCCGGACGGAGAGGCTCGGGTTCTCGACGGTGACCGCGGCTTCGACGAGCGGACGGAGGAGCTCCGGGCGCCCGACGAGAGTCTCCCCGGACCAGGCCACGGTCCTCCGCGCGAAGAGGGCCTCGCGGATCCCCGCCTCGCTCCGCTCCTTCGCGAAGACGAGGGTGACCGGGCGGTGGTCTCCCTCGTGGACGTGCCACGCGAGGTCGACGGGGTCGTGGCTGTCCGAGTTGGCGAGCATCGCCAGGTCCTTCTCGAGCGCCCACCGGTGGGCGTCGGGGGAGTAGACGCGGTCGTTCACGACCTCGATGCCGTCGAGGAGGCAGGCATCGAGGATCTCGGTGTGCTCGGGGTACCACCGCGCGACGCCGTCCTTCTGGTGCCCGCGCCACGCGGGGTGGTTCCAGAAGACGAAGGCGCCCTGCTCCTTCGCCGTGCGGAGAGCCTGCCGCCAGTCGGGGACGTCGAGGAGGGCCGACGACTTCAGGAAGATCGCGTTGAGGTGCCCCGGCGGCATCTTCCTCGTGATCTCCGATCCCCGGATGACGACGACTCCCAGCTTCTCGCCGTACGGCGCGGCGATCTCCCACGGGCGGTCGTGGTTCGGCGGAAGGTCCGACCGGTGGGGAAGGTACTCGAGGTGGTCGGTGATCGCGATCGCGTCGTACCCCTCGCGCCACGCCTCCTCGGCTCGCGTGTCGGGCCAGACCTGCCCGTCGGAGAAGACCGTGTGCGTGTGGAAGTCGCCCTGGAGGGTGAAGAAGCCGGGGATGTCGGGAACCCGGAGGGGCCGCCGGACGCGGACGTCGCTCGCGTCGACCGCGAGGGCGAGAAGCGCGAGGACGAGCGCCGTCGCCGGGACGATGGAACCGGGGCGTGATCGCATCGCACTCCTCCTCGGGCGTCGGCGATTCTCGGCCCCGGGGCGTTCCGAAGCAAAGCCGCGGAGGCCCGGGTCCCCGATCCGGGCGGGGCCCGCGTGCTACCTTGCTCCCGATGAGCGCCCCCCTTCACACCGTCTTCGCGGACCTCGAGACGGACGCCGAGGCGGGCGTCGCCGAGGGGTTCCTGCGGCTCGCGGTCGACCACTTCGCCGCGACGCGCTCCGACGACGCCCGGGTCTCGACCTCTCTCGCCCCGGAAGAGCTCGCCGCACGCTTCGACGAGCCGCTCCCCGCCGCGGGACGCTCCCTGTCGAGCGTTCTCGGACGTCTCCGGAACGAGGTCCTTCCCGACTCGAACCACCTGACGAACCCGCGCGCGATGGGGCACCAGGTCTCGGCCCCGCTTCCCGCGGCGGTCTGGACCGAGCCGATCGTCGCGGCGCTGAACCAGTCCGTGGCGGTGTGGGAGATGTCCCCGGTCGGCACGGTCCTCGAGGCGCGCGTCCTTCGCTGGATGTGCGACCTCGCGGGCTTCGGTCCGGACGCCGGCGGGACCTTCACCTCGGGCGGGACCGAGGCGACGTTCACGGCGCTCCTGGCGGCGCGCGCGGCGGCGCTGCCGAACGCCTGGAAGGAAGGGGTCGGCCCGAAGCCGCCCGTCGTCGTCCACGGCGAGCACGCCCACTACGCCGTGTCGCGGGCCGCCGGCGCGATGGGCATCGGCACCGACAACGCCGTGAGCGTCCCCTCCCGCGACTGGAAGATGGACGCCGCCGCGCTCGAGGCGGCGCTCGACGGGCTCGCGGCCGAGGGTCGGGCCGTCCTGGCGGTCGTCGCGACGGCCGGCTCGACGGCGACGGGCTCCTTCGACGACCTCGAGTCGATCGGAAGGCTCTGCGAGGGACGCGGACTCTGGCTGCACGTCGACGGTGCCCACGGCGCCTCGGCCCTCTTCTCCGCGGCGCACCGCGGGCGCCTGCGCGGCCTCGAGCGGGCCCGCTCGATCGCCTGGGACCCGCACAAGATGATGCTGATGCCCCTCTCGGCGGGAATGGTCCTCGTGAGGGACGAGCGCGACCTCGACGCGGCGTTCGCCCAGCGGGCGCCGTACCTCTTCCACGCTCGCGGCGGCGCGCGCGCCTGGGACCAGGGGCCTCGGAGCCTCCAGTGCTCGCGGAGGATGGACGTGCTCAAGGTCTGGGTCGCGCTGCAACGGTACGGCGCCGAGGGGATCGGCGCCCTCTACGACCACCTCGTCGCGACGGCGGGCGCGCTCCACGCGGCCGTCTCACGGCGTCCCGATTTCGAGGCGCTCCACGCGCCGGAGGCGAACATCCTCTGCTTCCGGTACGTGGGGGACGGGTCGATCGGGGCCGAGCGGCTCGACGCGCTGAACCTCCGGCTGCGTGAGGAGTTCAACCGCTCGGGCGAAGGGTGGATCACGACGACGCTCCTCGGCGGGAAGAGGGTCCTCCGCGTCACCGTGATGAACCCGCGGACGCGCGTGCACGACGTCGAGCGCGTGCTCGAGGGGCTCGGCCGCCTGGCCGGGAGCCTCGCTGCCGGCTGAGGCTCAGGGCGGAACGCGCCGGGTTGCGATCCCGGGCCCGGCCCTTCGCCGCGCGAGTCCTACACCGAGTCTCTGACGAGGAACTTCGCCGAAGCCCGAGCGAGGGGCCTGCGGTCCTGCTGAAGCTCGGCACGCACGTAGTAGAGAGGATGGGACGACGTCTTCTCGATCGCCCCGACGACGACCGCGCCCCGGTCGAGGCTTACCGGGGCGACGAAGCGGACGGTCAGCTCCGCCGTCACCGCCACGATGCCGATGGAGAAGAGGACGTTCGTCATGGCGGCGTCGAGGAGGGCCGAGGTGATCCCGCCGTGGAGAGTCTCCGGGTAGCTCTGGTAGACGGAGCGGCACGGGAAGAAGGCGACGACGGAGCCGTCGGCCCGGACCCGGAACCTCAGCTTCAGGCCGTCCGGGTTCTCGGGATTGCAGATGAAGCAGCGAGGATGCTCGGCCGCCCGGACGGCCTCCAGCACGGCCTGGCTCGGCACCGGCTCCACGCAGGCCGCGGG
>CAZNSS010000256.1:3512-6004 GCA_964575465.1 uncultured Holophagales bacterium
TTCGACCAGGCCGCGGCGACGTGGGACGGCGAGCAGCGCCGGATCCTCCTGGCGCGGGGGGTGACGGGAGCGATCGTCGCGCGCTGCGCCCTCCCCGCCGATCTCGACGTCCTCGACTTCGGCTGCGGCACGGGTCTCGTCTCGCTCGGCCTGCGGCCGCTCGTGAGGAGCGTGACGGGGGTCGACACGTCCCGCGGCATGCTGGACGTCTTCGAGCGAAAGGTGCTCGAGCAGCGGCTCGACGGCGTCCGCGCCGTCCACCTTTCGCCGGACGCCCCGCTCTCCCTTCCGGACCGCTTCCACCTCGTCGTCAGCAGCATGACGCTGCACCACGTGGCCGACCTCGCCCCTCTCTTCGCCCGGCTCCGCGACCACCTCCACCCCGGGGGGCGCGTCGCACTCGCCGACCTCGACGTCGAGGACGGGACGTTCCACGAGGACGCCAGGGGCGTCGTCCACCACGGGTTCGACCGGGGCGAGATCGCCGCGCTCCTCGACGGGGCCGGCTTCGTCGACGTGGCGATGGAGACGGCGACGATCACCCGTAAGGGGGAGCGTTCCTACCCGGTCTTTCTCGCCACGGGCCGCAAGGCCGAGGCCGTCCCGCCCGCATAGCCGGGCAGTCGCGGAGGCCGGCGGGCGGGGCGCGGCAGAGACGTCACCAGGGAGCGCCGTAGAGGCCCCTGGCGAGGATCCAGGCGGATAGCCCGATGAGCAGGCCGCCACTCGCCAGCCTCACGAGTACGGGTCGGGAGCGCAGGAAGACGGTCTTTTCACGGAAGGCCTGGGAGGCGTACCCGGCGGCGAGCATGGGCAGCGCGAAGCCGAGGCTGTAGAACCCGAGGAGCGCCATCCCTTCGCCCAGCTGGGCCTTCGCCGCGACCATGCCGAGGACCGCGCTGAGGAACGGGCCGACGCACGGGATCCAGACGAGCCCGAGAGATGCGCCGAGGACGGCGCCCGACCAGAGCCCCTTCCTGCGTTCGGCGGAGATTCCGACCTGAAGGCGCTTGAACGGGTTGACGTCGGCCACGACCAGGATGCCGATGACGCCGATGAGGACGGCAACCGGCTTTTCCAGGCGCACCAGGAGCGGCCCGACCACGGCGCCGAAGAGCGACGAGAGGGCCCCCATGAGAACGAAGGTGGACATCAGCCCGGCCACGATCGCGAGCGGCCGGAGCCGGTGCTCTCCCGGCTGGCCCGCCATGACGATCGGCAGCACCGGGAGGACGCACGGGGAGACGATGCTGGTGAGGCCCGCTCCGACGGCGAAGACGGCGTTGGCCAGGCTGAACCCGGCGAGCGAATCCACTCGGGTGACCCCGCCTCAGCGGCCCGGTTTCTCGCGGAGCCCCTGGAGGATCGCTTCGGACGACTGGATGCCGGGAGAGTAGCGGTGGATCTCCTTGCCGTCGGCGCCCACGAGGATCAGGTTCGGCAGGGAGCGGACGCCGTACTGGTAGAAGACTTCGCGGTCGGCCGGCAGGTCGGTTCGCACGTAACGAAGGGTCGCGAGCGGCTCCCACTGCGCCCGGCTCTCTTTCAGGATTCCGTCCTGGGTCTGGCACGGGCTGCCGGCAGGGTTCATGAAGAAGACGAGGGTCGGCTTCGGCGCGCTCGGCGCCGTCGGCCTCGCCCCCGCAGGAGGGGCGGCCGTGACGGAAAGAGGCGCCGACACGACGGCCGCGAGAAGGGCGAGGAGGACCCGGCTGCCGGTGAAGGGCTTCCTGGGAGATCTCATGTTTCTGCTCCTGAGAAGTCTGCTGGTGGGGACGGTTCGACCCTGCCTCGGTGAGCGAGGGAGAGTCAGACCGCGACGACCTCGATCGCCGGCGCTTCCAGCAGGTGCTTCTTCACGGTGCACTGGTCGGCGGCGCGGACGACGGCGGTCCTGTACTTCTCGGGAAAGCCGGGCGGAAGGGCGATCCGGATCCGGATATCCGAGATCAGCTTCGTGGCGGGATTCCGCTCCCAGGCCATCGAGACCGACATCCCTTCGGTGGGGATCTGCCTCTCCTGGCAGAACCGGAGCGCGTAGAAACCGGCGCAGGTGCCGATCGAGGCGAGGAAGAGCTCGAAGGGAGCGGGCGCGGTCCCACCGCCCCCGTGACGCACGGGCTGGTCGGTCCGGATCGTGGTCCCTTCGAAGTGAGCGTCGACGGCGACGCCTCCGGGAAACGTCATCTCCATGCTGCTGGCCATCGGTTCAGGTCCCCTCTTCGCGGCCCGGTTTCGCGGGCGGGGCCGCCGCCGGGGAGTATAACACCAAATAGTCATGTAGTTATATCGTGGCTCTCGGCGAGCGGCGTGCGGCGGGCTTGGGAATTCCGGGCATATGTGCGAAACTTTACCCGTGCCCCGCCCCTCCTCCTGCCGCCTCGTCTCCGGGACGCCCGGCGCCGTCTTCTTCAAGCCGGCCGGGATCCCGACGCGGGAGCTGACCGAGGTCGTCATGTCGCTCGACGAGTTCGAGGCGATCCGGCTGGCGG
>CAZNSS010000257.1:0-6003 GCA_964575465.1 uncultured Holophagales bacterium
GTTCGGGCGGGGAAGATACCTGAAGGCGGGTGATTCTGAAAAACGGTCGCAGAAACGGGGAATCGAGCCCCTCGGTTCAAGGGGAAAGGGAGAGATGACGAAGAGGGCCCGGGAGGACTCGGACGGTCAATCCGGAAATTGGTACCGAAACTCCGGGAAACCGATTCCAATTGGCTCGTTCGCCGTCGAGGGGCTTTCTGGGCGAAAAAGAGGGGTCCAGGCCGGTTTGGAAGATTCTTGGGTTTCCCTTGGCCGCGATTGCTGACGCCGGAGCAATGGGAAAGCCCGCGTTCGCGCAGCGGCTATTGGGCGGTGCGCCGCTTTCCCGGGTCCGAGGAACCCTTGGCCGCCCGTTGCCTCCAGGGGCGCGCGGCCGCGTCGTCCCCGATCGACTCGAGAGTCGTCGCGGCGAGTAGGGCCGTCGCCGGTGCCGGCTTCGCCGCGTACATCCCTTCCAGGAGCGCCTGCACCTCGGTGCGGGTCCGGTGCTCCACGGCGAGGAGAACGGCGAGGCGGGAGTACGCCTGGACGTTCCCCGGGAAAGCGGTGATCTCGGCGTGGAAGGCTGCTTCCGCCTCGGGGTACCGACCGAGGCGACCCAGGGCGTCGCCCCTCAGGAACTCGAGGTTCTCGACGGGTTCCCTCTTCTCGGCGACGAGCCGCTCCCGGGCGGTCGTGAGGACCACGAGCGCGTCGGGGACGGCGTTCCGCCGAAGCGCGACCTCGGCCTTCAGGGTGGCGGACTCGGCCGCGACGTTCGGATCAGCCCCCGCGAGGTCCGCCTCGCGAAGGGCCTTGTCCAGGTCCCCCCGGAGGAGCGCGGCCCGCGACCCCAGCGCGTGCGCCTCGCCCGGGTTCACCCGGGCCGCCAGCTCTGCGTTCGCTTCCGCCTCCTCGTACCGGTCGAGCCTGAGGAGGACACGCCCGAGGGCGAGCGCGATCTCGCCGGAGAGCGCCGGGGAGATCCGGAGAGCCTCCTTGTAGGCCTCAGCGGCCTCCTCGTACCGGCCGAGGCGGCCGAGCGACTCGGCCAGGGCGTACCGGGCGTCGAACATCCGGGGGCTCTTCCCGAGGATGCCCCGGAGAACCTCGACGGCCTCAGCGTCCTTCCCGTCGAACGCCAGCCGGAACGCCCGCCTCATGTCCGCGAGGAGCGGCAGGCTCTCGCGGGGGTCGGGGAGCGGGCCTCCAGGGGTCGTGGTGCTCCCGGTCAGGTAGCCGAGGGAGGCGAGCTTCCTCGCTTCCTCGGACGTCGCCGGAGCGGGAAGGGAGAAGGAGCCAGCCTCCTTGTCGAGGGCGCGCTTCATTGCCCGTGCGACGTCGCCCTTCGCGGTGAAAACGTCCTGGCGCTGGGCGGGGTCGTCGACGAGGTCGTAGAGCTCCCGGCGGGCCCCCTCGATGAACTGGTAGCGCGCGTCGAGGAGCGAGTGCAAGTCGCTCCAGCCGAGATGGATGCGCGGGTAGAACGTCTCGGCCACGACGTGCGCGTCGGGCCGCGCCGGTCCGAGGAGGTCTGCACCCGGGAGAGCCTCGGCTCCGGGAAGCCCCACGAGGTGGGCCAGCGTTGGGAGGATGTCCAGGAGCGAGGCCAGCCGACGATCCCGAGCTCCGCCCCGCTCCGAGCGCGGCAGCTTCAGGAGGAGCGGAACCTGGAGCGCCTCGCGGTAGAGGAGGATGCCGTGCTCGTCCTCGCCGTGCTCCCCGAGCCCCTCGCCGTGGTCCGAAAGGAGGACGACGATCGAGCGGTCGTAGAGGTTCCGCTTCTTCAGCTCCGCGAGGACGCTGCCGACGATGGCATCCGCGGCGGCGATCTCGCCGTCGTACGCCAGCGGATAGCGGCTCTTGAAGGGCTCCGGCGGTGCGTAGGGCGTGTGCGGTTCGTACAGGTGGAGGAAGAGGAAGAAGGGTCTCCCGGCGGCGCGATCGAGGAGCGCGAGCGCCCGGGCGGCCGTCGCGCCCCCGGACCTCTGGGCCTCGCTCGCGGACTGCGATCCCGGCGGTTTCTCGATGGTGTCGTCGTAGGCGTCGAACCCGTCGGCGAGCCCCGTAGCTCCCCGAAGGACCCAGGCCGAGACGGCCCCGCCAGTGGCGTACCCGACATTTCGAAGGCGTCCCGCGAGCGTCGGGTGGGCCTTCGGGTCGAGCGTGTAGCCGATGTTGTCGCGGACCCCGTGTGTTGGGGGGGCGAGCCCCGTCAGAAGCGTGACGTGTGACGGAAGCGTCAGCGGGCAGCTCGCGAACGCGCGTTCGAAGAGGACGGAGTCCCGCACGAGGGCGTCGAGGTTCGGCGTTTCGACCCTTGAGTACCCGTACGCCGGGAGGTGGTCGGAGCGGAGGGTGTCGATCGAGATGAGGACGACGGGGGCTCCCGGGTGGGTTGGAGCCTGCCGGGATCCTGCCGGGCCGGGACCGGAACAGGCCGGGGCGAAGGCGAGAAGGAGCGCCGGTAGGCCCACCAGCACGCGGCGCGCGCCCTCGCGCCGCGCCCGGAAAAGGAAGGGGCGGCCGGGGCCGCCTCGACGCCGCCCCTTCCGGACTGTGTCCCACTGGTCACTAGAAGCGGATTCCCAAGGACATGTTGTAGGAGATCGGCGTCATGTACTGGCCTGCGGAGGTGACCTTTCCGTAGTTGGCGCCCAGGCTGTACGTCGTGGGGAGGCCGTTCGCGTCCTTCGGGTCGCTCGCGCCGGTCTTCGCGACGACGGACGTATTGTAGTTGTGGTAGCTGGAGTTGAAGAGGTTCGTCACGAAAAGGCGGAAGTACGGGGAGAGCCCCTTGTAGATCGGGACCTCCCACTGGACCGAGAGGTCCATCTGGCTCCGGCTCGGGAACTCCTGGGAGCCTCTCTCGCCAAAGTAGATCGTCTGCGTCGACGGCAGGTTCTCGTAGCCCGGGTTCCGGGCGAGCTGGGTCGACGTGTAGGGTCGGACGGACGTGAGGCTGTAGACCGACCCGGAGTCGAAGCTGAAGACGCCGCCCACGTTGACGGTGCCGAGCTTGTTCAGCGGGATGTCCCAGTTGACGATCGCGCGGAGCTTGTGCTCCTGGTAGCCTGACATGCGTCCCGTGGGGAAGGTCCGGTCGAAGGCCTGGATCTCCGGGTAGTTCCCGTAGATCGACGAGATCCCAGGCTGGTTCGAGGCCTCGCCCTCGAAGTTGCCGTCGAACTTGATCATGTAGGTGTAGTTGAGCTCGGTCTGGAGGTTCTTGAGGATGTTGTACCGACCCTGGAACTGGATGGCCTGGTAGGTGCGCTTCGGGACGGAAGTGTTCCGGTAGAAGATGTTGTCGTAGGTCCCGTAGTCGACCCCGTCGATGACGACGTTCGTCGTCCCTTGGTCGAACGTGATGAAGTTCTCGACGAAGTCCTTGGTCTCGCGGTCGATGAAAGTGACCGCCACGTTCCCGTTGTTGCCGATCCGCATCCCCGCGGAGAGGGTCCACTCGGTCGTCGTCGGCGAGGAGAGGTTGTCCTCGAAAAAGACGTTCGCGAGCGGGAAGGAACCGGCGAAGATCTCGTAGTTATGCGTGACGTCGAAGCCAGGGGCGAAGCCGTACCCCTCGCCCTCGGGACCGGTGTAGAAGGAGTAGATGCCGTTCGGGTTGCCGACGTTGGAGGTCGCCCCGAACTGTGAGTCGTTGTACTTGCCGGCGTACTGGCCGTAGGTTCCCGACACCCGGTACTTCGCGTCGCCCGTCGGGTCCCAGGCGAGGCCGAGCCGCGGGACGAAGGCGCTCGCGTCGGTCAGCGTGGCGCCGGTGGAGCTCTTTCCCTTGACCCACTCGTACCGGAAGCCGATGCTCGCCGAGAAGTTCTTGGAGATCTTCCACGCGTCGTTGACGTAGATCGCATTCGTCGCGAGGTTGTTCTCGGCGCCGCGGAAGGCGATGTAGTTTGCGATAAAGGCGTTCCCGTCCCAGATCGGGATCACGTTGCCGTTCGCGTCGTACACCGGCTGTCCGCTCGCGTCCGTCTTGAAGTTGGCGTAGAAGACGTAGTCCGTCGGGGACTGCGAGTTGCCCCCGGTCCGGATGCTCTCGTACCGGTTGAACCCGGTCTTCAGGTCGTGAGAGCCGAGCTTGCCGGTGGAGAGGAAGTAGGAGAGGCTGACGTCGTAGGTCCGGTTGTCCCGGTTCTCCGGGTCCGTCAGGTCGAAGTACGGGGCGTGGTAGTGGTAGGTGGGGGAGAACGTCGCCGTGAAGAACGGCGACCCCGTCACGAGGTTCGTGTCGCTCCCGCCCGGGCCCTCGAACGAGAACGTCTTCTCCGAATACTGGGCGTTCGCGAAGAGGTTCTGGGTGAGGACGCCGTTGTAGCTGCCGACGATGAGTGACGTCGGCTGCTTGGCCTGGGAGATCGTGTTGAACTCGATCGACTGGAGGCTCGACCCGGTGAACGGAACCCGGTTGAGGTCCTGGTTCGAGTCGGTATAGGCGAACTGCAGCGTGTGGTTGTCGGCGATGTTGCCGGTGAGCTTGGCCTCCCACCGGTACTGCTCCGCACTCTGCGTCCACTTCCCCGCCGTGACGGGGAGGATCTGGTCGGTGTCCTGCTTCAGGTACCGGCCGGCGCCGAAGAACCAGAGGCGATCCGAGACGATCTTGCCGCCGAGGGTGCCCTGGTAGACCTCGTTCAGCTTCGAGGTCTTCGTGATGCCCCGGTCCTTCTCGTAGGGATTCTCCTGGGTCCAGGCGTCGTTCGTGAAGTCGACGCGGAACGTGCCGTGGTACTCGTTGCTCCCCGACTTCGTGACGGCGTTCACGATGCCGCCCGAGAAGCCGCCGTACTCGGCCGAGATGCCCGAGGTCATGATCTGGGTCTCCTCGATCGCGTCCTCGATGAGGAGCTGGCCCGTGGCGTTTCCGAACAGGTTGTCGTTGATGTCGACGCCGTCGACGAGGAACTTGTTGTCGTAGGCGAAGGAGCCCGAGATCTGGACCTGCCCGGCGTTCGGTGTCCGGGTCGTCAGGCCGGGAGAGAGGGCGGCGATGGAGGCGAGGTTGCGCGCCACCGGGAGCGTCGTGATCGTGTCGGCGTCGTAGGTCGCGCCGTGGACGGCGACCTGGTCCTCGGAGGAGGCGGTCGCGACGACGGTGACGGTGGCCGCTTGGGCCTCCACCTCCATCTTCGTGTCGAGGATCGACGTCGCGCCCAGCCCGAGGGGCACGGACTTCGCGACGGTCCTCATTCCGGAGAGCTGGAATGTGACCGTGTAGGTCCCGGGCGGAAGGGCCTTGAAGATGTACTCGCCGGAGGCCGACGTGACGGTGGAACGCTGCCCCTGCATCGCGGGCGACTTGGCACTGACGGTGACTCCGGGCAGGCCTCCGGTGCCATCGGCGAGGGTGACTGTCCCCCGGATGAGGCCGATCTGGGAGCCGGTCTGTCCCAGGGCCACCGGGCTGAGGATCAGCGCGATGCCGAGGAGCAGCAGCGGAAGACGCAACATGGGACGGAATCTCACGTTCTTCCCTCCTTCCTTGACTGCGAAAGGGTTTCTGTAGGTGGGTTGACGGATATCCAGACGACGAAACCTGTCCCCGTCCTCCTTTCGTCGGGCTCAATGCAGAACCTGAGAACTGCCCTTTTCTGCTCTTTCCCATGCAATCCCCGCACCGGCGAAAGGGTCGAGAGACCAACGGGCCTTTCACTCTGTTCGGCCCGCGGAGGGGGACCGCGACAGGCACCGAGACGACGGAATGCGATTCCGTGAATCGCGCTCCGGAATTGTGGAGAGCCGGGAGGGGGTCCCGCGACCGTGAGGCGCCGGCTCGGCCCGGCCTGACACGAGCCGCTCCCCGATCGCCCTGGCCGGTCATTGCCCGCCGGCGGTAGCGAAGACTTCGAAGAGCCCTCGGCTATGCTCGCCCGGGCCATGGAAAAGAGGAACCGGAGCGACGAGAGAGCCAGGGACCGGGGACCTGGACGACGGCTCCGCGGCCGCGGCGGCAGCCCCCTCGCCGCGGCCCTCCTCCTCTCCCTCCTCGGGGTCGCCTGCCGC
>CAZNSS010000258.1:0-5985 GCA_964575465.1 uncultured Holophagales bacterium
CCGTCAACGCCCTCGCCCTCGCGCTGGCCCTCGCGGCCGCCGTCCCGCTCGGCGTCGGCGCCGCGCGCCACCCCGGAGGGCCGCTCGACCGGTTCTCCGGCCTCCTCCTCGACGCGCTCTTTTCCATCCCGAGCTTCGCGCTCGGGCTCCTCCTCCTTCTCGTCTTCGCCGTGAAGCTCCGCGTCGCGCCCGTCTTCTCGGATCCCTCGCTCGGGCTTCGCGGGATCGCGCTCCCCGCGGCGACGCTCGCGCTCGTCGCCCTCGCGCCGATCGCCCGGGTCACTCGCCGTGCCGTCGGGGACGCGCTCGCGTCGGCCTCCGCACTTTCCGGAAGGGCCCGGGGCGAATCCCGGAGCGAGGAGACGCTCCGCGCCCTGCGCCGCGCCGCTCCGGCTTTCGCCGGTCTCGGCGCGGCACTCGTGCCGCAGCTCGTCGCCGGGTCCGTCCTCGTGGAGCGGGTCTTCGGCCTCCCGGGAACGGGGCAGCTCCTGGCCGACTCGGTCTTCGCCCGCGACCTGCCGACGGTCCTCGGCCTGACGCTCGTCTCGGGTCTCGCCGTCGTCGCCGCGACCTTCGTCGCGGACGCGGCCGCTGCGCTCGCCGACCCGCGCCTCTCGGACGGGGAAGAACCGTGACGCGCCGCCGCGCCCTCCGGAAGCGCCTGGTCGTCCTGGCGCTCTTCCCCCTCGTGGCGCTCCTCGCGCCCCTCCTGGCGCGTGAGCGCCCCTCGGGCTCCTCCCTCCTCGCGAGGTTTGCGACGCCCGTGCCGTTCGACCCCGACGCCACGGACCTCGACGCGCGGCTGCGGCCCCCGGACGCGGACCACCTGCTCGGGACCGACGACCTCGGGAGGGACGTCCTCGCCCGGCTTCTCCACGGGGCACGCGTCTCGGTGTCCGTCGGCGCCGTCGCGGCCGCGCTCGCCTTCGGAGTCGGGACCCTTCTCGGCGCGGCTGCGGGCGCCTTCGGCCCGCGCGCCGACAGGGCCGTTCTGTTCGTCACGGGGGTCGTGCAGGCGTTCCCCGCCCTCGTCCTCGTCGCGGCAGGCGCGGCGCTCGCGCCCCCCTCGGCGTTCACTGCGGCGCTCCTCATCGCCCTCACCGGCTGGCCCGATGTCGCCCGCCTCGTCCGCGCGGAGGCGCTCCGGCTCTCCGCGTCTCCCCACGTGGAGGCGGCGCGCGCGGTGGGAGCCTCGCGCGCCCGGGTCCTCCTCGTCCACGTCCTCCCGGGCGCGATCGGCCCGGCCCTCGCGACTGTCCCCTACGTCCTCGGCGGGGCCGTCCTCCTCGAGGCGTCCCTCTCGTTCCTCGGGCTCGGGACTCCGCCCCCCTCGGCCTCGTGGGGCCGGGCCCTCGCCGACGCCCGCGAGAGCCTGACGACGGCCTGGTGGTGCGTCCTTCCGCCGGCGGTCGGGCTCTTCCTCCTCGTCCTCTCCGCGCGGAAGGTCGGCGAGGCCGTCTCGGAAAGCCGGTAGAATAGCGGCTCCGATGCGAATCGCCGTCTACCCGGGCTCGTTCGACCCGATGACGAACGGGCATGTCGACCTCGTCCGCCGCGGCTGCCACATTTTCGACAGGGTCCTCGTGGCGGTCCTCTGCAACACGGAAAAGGCGCCTCTCTTCAGCGTCGAGGAGAGGGTCCGGATGACCCGCGACGTCTTCAAGCGCGAGCCCAAGGTGAAGGTGAAGGAGTTCTCCGGCCTCCTCGTCGACTTCCTCCGGAGCGAGAAGACGAACATCGTCCTGCGCGGCCTGCGCGTCGTCTCCGACTTCGAGTACGAGTTCCAGATGGCGCTCATGAACCGCCGGCTCGACCCACAGGTCGAGACGGTCTTCCTCACGCCCAAGGAGGAGCTCTCCTATCTTTCGAGCCGCCTCGTCAAGGAGGTCCACCGGCTCGGAGGAGACGTCTCCCCGCTCGTTCCCCCGCTGGTCTACCGCGCCCTCCGGAAGAAGCTGCCGAACGGCGGCCCCGGGGCCTGAGCGCTCAGCCCGCGGCGAACGCCGAGAGCGCGGCCCGGATCGGTTCCGGCGCCGTAGCGGGCCGGCCGGTCGCCCGGTCGACGAAGAGGTGGACCGTCTCGCCCTCCACGGCGACTCCGCCGTCCGGGAGGGCGACCCGGTAGGCGAACGTGCAACCGCGGCTCCGGAGCGCCGCGAGGCGGGTCGAGACGCGGACGGTGTCGCCGTAGCGGGCGGGACGGCGGAACCGTGCGACGAGGTCGCTCACGACGATGTTGACCCCTTCCGCCTCCATCCTCGCGTAGGGGTAGCCAGCGGCGTCGCAGTACTCCGTCCGCCCCACCTCGAACCAGACGACGTAGGAGCCGTGGTAGACGACTCCCTGCGCGTCGGTCTCCGCGTAGCGGACCTTCACTTCGGTCTCGACCCAGCGTCCGTTCTCCACGCTCCGTAGACTACCCGAGCGTGCCCTCTCCTTCCGTCCTCCTTCGCGGCCCCGGCTGGCGGCTCCCGGAGCCCCTCGACCTCGCCCACCCGACCGAGGTCCGCACCGTGGCCTCGGACAGGCCGCGCGAGCTGCCGGCGCTCCTCGAGTGGCTCGACGGGCTGGCTTCGTCGGGACGGCCCGAGACGATCGCTGTGGGTTACCTCACGTACGAGGCCGGGGTGGCGCTCGAGGGGTCGCTCGACCTCTTCCGTCCGCCGCCGACGCCCCTCGCGTCGTTCGGGCTCTTCGACCTCTCCAGCCGGCGCGTCGTGGAGGCGATGGCCGCTCCGGCAGGAGGCCCGGGCACCTCCGGGGAATCGGAGAGGCCCGCGGACTCCGTCGACGCGCCGCGCGCGGGCGAGATGGGACTCGAGGAGTGGACTTCCGCCGTGGCTGCCGTCCGGGACGGGATCGCCCGCGGAGACGTGTACCAGGCGAACCTGACGCGGCGGGTCACGCGCGCTCTCTCCATCGCGCCCCGGCGTCTCGCCGACCTTCTCTGGGCAGACAACCCCGTCTCCTGGGCGATCTGCATCGAGGCAGGGGACGGGGCGGTCGTCTCGAACTCGCCGGAGCTGTTCCTCGACGTCGACCTCCGGACTCGGCGTGTGGCGTCGGCGCCGATCAAGGGAACCGTCCCCCGGCTCCTCGGCGGATCGGACGAGGCGGCGCGTGCGGCCCTCCTCGGGTCCGAGAAGGACGCCGCCGAGCACCTCATGATCGTCGACCTGATCCGGAACGACCTCGGCCGGGTCTGCGAGCCGGGGAGCGTCCACGTCCCGGATTTTCGAGCCGTGCGGAGCTTCCGGCACCTCCACCATCTCGAGTCGACGGTGTCCGGCACGCTCCGCCGAGAAACGCGTCTCTCGGATCTCCTCGTGGCGACCCTCCCCGGCGGCTCGATCACGGGCGCCCCGAAGCGGGCCGCCGTCGGCTTCATCCGGAGGCTCGAGCCGGTGGCCCGGGGCCCCTACACGGGCGCGGCCGGCTACGTCAGGGGAGACGGGACCGCCGTTTTCAACGTGGCCATCCGGACCGCCCATGTCTCCGTCGGCTCGGTCGCCTACCATGCCGGTGGCGGAATCGTCTGGGAGTCGGAACCCCTGCGGGAGTGGGAGGAGACCGAGACGAAGTCCCGCGAGTTCTTCCGGGCGCTCGCCGCGGCGGCGCGCCCGAGCGAGGTCCCATGAGCCCTGAGCCCGTCCCGTTCGACGCCCCCGCCGTGGAGCGGGGCTTCGGCTTCTTCGAGACGCTCCTCGTTCTCGGCCGCCGGACGGTCCTCTGGGAGCCGCACGCCCGGCGGCTGCTACGGACCCTCGCGGAGCTCGAGCTGCCGGCCCCGACCCCCGAGGCGATCGAGACGGCGGCCCGGCGCGCCCTCGGAGGAATCGAGGACGGGCCGGAGGAGCGGGCCCTGCGCCTGTCGTGGATCGCGGTCGGGCACGACATCGAATCGGAGGCCTCGTGGCGGCTCGATGCGTCCGTTCGGGCGATCCCGCCGAACACCCTGGCCCGCCGGGCCGGGTCGAAGGCCGTGACGGCCCCGGCACGCTTCCGCCGCGACTCGCCCGGCTGCAAGTCGACGAGCTACTTCGGAGCGGTTGCCGCGCTCCGGCACGCGAAGCGGTCGGGCGGCGACGAGGCCCTCTTCCGGGACGGGGAGCTCTACCTGGAAGGGGCCTCGACGGGGATCGTCGCCTGGAACGGCGGCCGCCTCGCCGGGCTCGGCCCCGGGGCGCTCCCCTCCGTGACGACCGAGGCCTTCCTCGACGGCGAGGGAGAAAGGCGGGGCCTTCGCACGGAGGAGCTCCTCTCCGGGGCACTCCTCCTCGGGTCGCTGACGACGGCCGTCCCGCTCCTCTCGCTCGACGGGGTCCCGTGTGCCCTGCCGCCGGCGATGCTCCGCGCCTGCGAGGCGTATCGGGAACGGCTCCGGACGGACGCCGCAATGCAGAAAAAGCTCTAGACTCGTCGAAAAAGTGAGGCACGGAATGGCCACGAAGAAAGCGCGTCCGACCCCCGCCGCTTCCAGCGTCGTCCTGTTCACCGGTTTTCCCGGCTTCATCGGGGCCCGGCTCATTCCGCGGCTCCTCGAGCTGAAGCCCGGAACCGTCTTCCACTGCCTCGTGCAGGAGAAATTCCTCGACCTCGCGAGGAGCTCCGTCGAGCAGCTCGCCGAGGCGCACCCCGGGACGAGGGGGCGGATCGAGCTCGTGACAGGAGACATCACCGCCCCGGGCCTCGGCGTCGGCGAAACCGAGGCGAGGCTCCTCCACCGGAAGCTGACGGGCTGCTACCACCTCGCCGCCGTCTACGACCTCGCCGTGGCGCGCGAGGTGGGGATGCGGATCAACGTCGAGGGGACGCGAAACGTCCTCGGCTTCCTCGAGGAGTGTCCGCACCTGAACCGGTTCGACTACGTCTCCACGGCGTACGTCTCCGGCACCGCGGTCGGCGTCTACCGCGAGACGGACCTCGACGTCGGCCAGTCGTTCAAGAACTACTACGAGGAGACGAAATTCCTCGCCGAGGAAGCGGTGAGGGCGAGCGCGCTCCCGACGGCCACGTACCGCCCGGCGATCGTCGTGGGCGACTCGAAGACCGGCGAGACGGCGAAGTTCGACGGCCCCTACTACGCCCTGAACGCGATGCGGCAGCTCCCGTCGCCCGGCGTCTTCGTGAAGGTCGGCTCCGGCACGGCACCCGTGAACCTCGTGCCGGTCGACTACGTGCTCGAGGCGATCGCGCGCCTCTCGACGTGGGAAGGCTCGGTGGGGAAGACCTACCACCTGACCGACCCGAGCCCCCTCTCGGCCTACGAGATCGAGGAGCTCTTCGCGAAGGCGATCGGCAAGCAGTTCCTCTACGTCCCGGTCCCGACGATGATCGCGAAGCTCCTCTTCTCGCCGAAGCCGGTGCAGAGCTACTTCGGCATGCCCGCGGTGACGGTCGAGTACTTCGACCACCCGGTCTGGTACGACAACAGCCTCGCCGCCGCCGACCTGGCGCAGTTCGGCGTCTCGTGCCCCCGCTTCACCGACTACGCCCAGAACCTCGTCGCCTTCTACCGCAAGCACGTCGAGAAGATCACGCGAGGGGCGATGATTTGAAGAAGGGCCTCTCCCTGCCGACGGGCCCGATCATCGACGGCCTCGACGTCGCGACGGGGAAGACTTTCTTCACCCGGAACCCCGCGACCGGGGGGAGGCTCGCCGAGATCCACCGGGCGGGGCCGGAGGAGGTCGACGCGGCGGTCGCCGCGGCGCGGAAGGCCTTCCTGCACTGGGGGGCGCGGAGCCCGAGGGAGCGGCAGAAGCACCTCGCGAACCTCCTCGAGGTCCTCCGGAGGTCGCACGACGAGCTCGCCCGGCTCATCGCGCACGAGCAGGGGAAGCCCATCGCCGAGGCCCGGGCGCTCGATCTCGTCCCGGCCGCGGACGCGCTCCGCTACCTCTCCCGCTATGCCGAGGAGCTCCTCGCGACGAAGCCGGTCGACTACGAGCAGATCCTCTTCGCACACAAGGCGGCCTCGTTCCG
>CAZNSS010000259.1:0-5971 GCA_964575465.1 uncultured Holophagales bacterium
TTGTCCGCTTCGAGGACGCCGTCGTAGCGCTCCCCGGCGTTGAGCGGCAGCGTGTCCTTCCGGTAGGGCGACGGCAACGGGAAGCCGTCCGTCGCCGTGACCGTCCAGCTCATCCCGTGCAGGTGCATCGGGTGGACCATGTTCCCGGTGTTCACCATCCGGAAGAGGACCCGCTCGCCCTTGCGCACGCGGATGTCGGGGATGTACGGGCCAGTCTTTCCATTGATGAGAAGCGTCCCCATCATCATGCCCGACGAGGACATTCCGCCCCCCATTCCCCTTCCTCCACCCATCCCCATGCCGCCGCCCATCGCGCCGGGCATGGAGCCGAGCTCACCGACGACAAGGGAGACCTCGCGGTCCCATTCCTTCGGGGCGGAAGCCGGCGGCTCGACGACGAGGAGGCCGTAAAGGCCGCGGGCGATCTGAGCAGCGGAGCTGAAGTGAGGGTGGTACCAGTACGTCCCGGGCTCGGGGGCCGGGAACTCGTACGTGAACCGCGCACCGCGCGCCACGGCCGGTGCGGTGACTCCCGGGACACCGTCCATTCCGTGGGGAACGGGGACGCCGTGCCAGTGGATCGTCGTCGCCTCGGGGAGCTGGTTCACGAGCGTGACCCTGACGACGTCCCCGGCGGAGACGCGCAGCTCGGGGCCGGGGAGCGTCTGGTTGTATGTCCAGGCGACGACCTTCTGCCCGGGCGAGATCTCCCAGGTCGAAGCGGCGGCGGTGAGGGTGAACTCGCGCACCGCGCCGAGGGCGGGGGAGGCGGCGGTCGCGGCGAGAGCCCCGAGCAGGGGGAGCGCCGCGGTCAGGCGGAGTCGGGCGGTCGTCATCGGGAGCTCCTTCTTCGGACGAAGGGCGGCGCAACCTCGGGGTCGCGCCGCCCAGTGATCGTGGGCAGGGGCGGCGTTGCCGCGAACTACTGGTCGAGGGCGACCGTCCAGAGGAGGCGGCCAGTGAGGTCGACGGCGACGAGGCTCCGTCGCATTCCCTGGAAGCCGGCATCGCCCGGACCCATGTGCCCGGACGTGCTGCCGCCCGTCGTCGTCGACGTCGGTGTCCCGACGAGGAGGACGAGCCGGTCCGAGGCGGCCTCGACGCGCATAGGAATGCCGTCGAGAGTGAGCCGCCACGCCTCGGTGCCGGTCGTGGAGCGAAGCGCGACGAGCGCGCCGGTTCGGGGAGCAGTTCCGGTCGCGCCGTACCCGTGCGGCTCGCCGACGGAGACGACGAGGAGGTCGGCGGCGAGCGTCAGGTCCCTGATGGCGTCCGTCGACCTCCAGGACCAGGCGTTGGTGCCGTTCGGGCCGATGGCGAGGAGCTCGTCGGCGATCGTGGACGTGCCGGTGGCCGTCAGCTCGCGGGAGACGACGAACGTCGTCCCCGCAGGCGAGACCAGGACGCGGCCCATTCCTCCCATGTCGTCGCCCATGCCCCAGCCCATGCCCGAGCCGGAGCCCATCCCGCCGGTCCCTCGGGGACCCGTCGTCGACCCGCCGTGCCCGCTGCCGTGCCCACCGCTCCCCATGCCTCCGCCCATCATCTGCGCCGCGGCGGCGCCGGACAGGGAGCAGGCCAGGAACGCGATTGTCGCGATGGTTGCCGTTCGTCTCATCGATCTCACCTCTTCACGAATTGCCCCGAGCCGAGGCTCGCGGTCTGCTTTCCCAACCGCAACGCCCGTGCCACTTCATGGGCGCTCCTTCCGGCCTCGTTCGGGTCGAAATGCCGCTTTCGGGCTTCGGCGAGGTGCCGGAGAAAGGGGCAAACCGACCCTAACCCGATCCGCGGCGCCGATGGCATCTCGCGCGGACAGGCGGGTCCTCAATGGCCCTTCGGTCCCATTGGGGTGCTGCCGCGCGAGCCGCCACCGTGGCTCTGGGGCATCTTCCCGTCCGGCGCCGCACCCGGCATCCCGTGCTCCGATCCGGAAGACATGCCCGTGCCGCCGTGCATTCCCCAGGAGTGCTCGCTCATTCCCATCGACCGCATCGGCACCGAGAGCGGCTCCGCCTTCGGGCCGAACGTGCAGGCCTCGTCGGCCCGCACCAGGAGGGGAGGAGCACCGGCCTTCGTCGGCCTCACTTCCACCGTCCCCTCGAAAACTGCGAGGAACGAGCGCCCGTCTTTCGCCACCTCCAGCCCGTACCGCGTCCCGCGGACGGCGAGGAGGGCACCGGGCGCGGCGACCGTCCGCGCTTCGGCCGATCCGTCGGTCAACGCCTCGAAGAGCGCCTTGATGCGCCCCACCTCCACCGTGAGAAGGACGCCCGGGGTCCCGGCCGCGAGCCGGGCGCGCGTGCTCGAACCGATCTCGAAGCGCGCTTTGCGCTCCGGCACGGAGAGCACCGCCTTTCCCCAGAACCCGGTCCGGACGAGGTCTCCGGCCGCGGCCACGTCCCCGGCGGCGACCCGCACCTCGGCCGCCTCGTCGCCTCCCGGGGCGCGCAGCACCTTGCTCTTCACCTCGTCGAAGCGGTAAGCCGGCGTCCCGGGCTCGATCGCGGCCAGGATGCCGGCGGCGATTGCGGCCAGCGGCAGGATGAGCTTCATCGTTCCTCTCCTTCGCCTCCCTCGGCGACCGGGCCTCCCGCGGCCCTCAGCTTCCGGGCGAGCGTCTTCCTTTCGATGCCGAGCAAACGCGCGGCCACCGTCTGGTTCCCTCCCGCCGACGCGAGGACGGAGAGGATGTGGTGCCGCTCGACCTCTTCCAGCGTCGGCGGCGTCGCGGGCAGCGGCTCTCCCCCGATCGGCCTCGACCACGAGGAGGCCGCCGCAGGGCCGGCGCCCTCCCGGAGCGCGTGCTCGACGGCGGCGTCGTCGTCGAGCCGTCCGGCGTCGATGAGCGCCCGGCGGACGACGTGGGAGAGCTCCCGGACGTTTCCCGGCCAGGTATGACCGGCGAGCCTCTCGAGGACGGCGGCCGAGACGGTCGCCACCTCGGGGAGACCGAGCTCTCGTCGCCCGAGCCGCTCGAAGTGGGTAACGAGCGCCGGCAGGTCGCTCAGCCGCTCTCGGAGCGGCGGGATTCGGATGACGTAGCCGGTAAGCCGGTAGTAGAGGTCCTCCCGGAAGCGTCCCTCGCCGACCATCCCTTTCACGTCGCGATGCGTCCCCGCCACGACGCGCACGTCGACCGCTTCGCCTGCCTCGGCCCCGACGGGGGTCACGACGCGGTCCTCGAGGAACCTCAGGAGCTTGACCTGGAACGCGGCGGACACCTCGCCGATCTCGTCGAGGAAGAGCGTCCCTCCCGCAGCCTGCGACAGCGCGCCGCGACGATCCCGCGAGGCGTCGGTGAACGCGCCGCGCCGGTGGCCGAAGAGCTCGCTCTCGAGGAGCGTGTCGGGGATCGCCCCGCAATGGACGGGGACGAGGGGGCCGGAGCCGCGGCCGCTGAAGCGGTGGAGAGCGCGGGCGACGAGCTCCTTCCCCGTCCCCGTCTCGCCGAGGACGAGCACGGGGACGCGGAGACGAGCGACCCGCGCGACAGCCTTGTAGACCTCGACCACCGCCGGGTGCGACCCGACGATCATGCTCTCCGGGCCGTCCTCGGCGGGCGCGTGACCGGTGGGCCGCGCGGCGAGGGCGGCCGACACGCGGTCGAGGAGGACCGAGACGTCGAACGGCTTGGCGAGGTAGTCGAAGGCGCCCGTCTCCTCGGCGGCGGCGGCCGTCTCCACCGAGCCGCGCGCCGTCATCAGGATCACCGGAGGCGGCGCCGGCCGCGCCTGGACCTCGCGAAGCACCGACAGCCCGTCGCCCCCGGGCATGTAGATATCGCAGAGAATCACGTCGGGGCGGGCCGCCTCGAGCTCCCTCCGCGCGTCGCGCGCCCCGCGGGCGCGCGCCACCTCGAACCCGTTCGCCTCGAGGGTCAGGGCCACCATCTCCCGGATGGCGTCGTCGTCGTCGATGACGAGGGCACGCGGCATCTACGTCCTCCTTCGGGGCTCTACGCCCCCGCCCGCCGCGGGAAGCGTGACGCGGAAGAGGCTCCCCCCCGAGCCGGGAGCCTCGACGTCGATGCGGCCCCCGTGCCACCTCACGATCTCGGCCACGAGGGCGAGGCCGAGACCGAGACCCGGGACGGCCGCCGCGGAGCCCCCGCGGGCGAATCGCCGGAAGATCTCCTCCCGCTCGCCAGGCGGGATTCCCGGCCCCCGGTCGCGGACCGTGAGGCAGACCGATTCGTCGCCGGCCCGGCCCGCCGTCACGTCGACCGGTTCGCCGGGCGCGAACTTCAGGGCGTTGCCGACGAGGTTGTCGACGACGCGGACGAGGAGCGCCGCATCGCCCTGTACGGCGAGCCCGGGTTCGCCCGAGAAACGGATCTCCCGCTCGCCGCCTGAAGCGAGGAACGCCGTTCGCTCCCGGGCGAGCTCCGGGAAGTCGACGAGCGAGGAAGACCTCTGGAAGTCCCTCAGCTTGATCCTCTCGAGGTCCAGGAGCGTCTCCACCATCTCCGCGAGCCGCGCGCTCTCCCGCGCGACCATCCCGGCGACCGACCGGCGGCGCTCCTCGCTCAGGTCGAACCCGGAGAGGAGCTGCGCGAGCCCCCGCACCGACGTCAGCGGCGTCTTGAGCTCGTGCGCCAGGACGCGGCGCGCTTCCGCGTCGTCCTTTCGCTCGCTCTCGAGAGTGGCGGCGAGCGCTTCGAGCTCGACGATGCGCCGGACCGCGACCGCGGCCCGGCGGCGGTCCGCGAGGAGGCGCCACAGCTCGGGGCCCGCCGTCGCGGCGAGGCCGCCGAACGCCGTCGCAAGGAGCGGCAGCTCCCGCCCGGCCCAAAGGAGCGACACCATCCCGGCCGGAACCGCGAGCAGGGGGACGGCGGCCGCCGCGGGAGCCAGACGAGGCGCGACCCGCCGCCGCAGAGCCGTCGCGCCCCACGTCAGGAGACCGGCGAGCCCCCCGGCAACGAACGGAGGGAGCCGTTCGTACAGGTCTCCCGTCAGGAGCGACTCGGTCGCCGCCGCCTGCACGAGGACGCCCGGATCGGGCGTTCCGCGCTCCGATAGAGGCGACACGACGCGGTCTCCGACCCCTGCCGCGACCGAGCCGACGAAGCAGACCCGGCCCCGGAGCGCGCCCTCCGGCAGGCTCCCGCTCAGGACGTCCGCGGCGCTCCAGGTCGGCACCTCGTCCGCGGAACGGAAGCCGGGCCGGATCGGTGCCCCGACCGGCAAGGGGATCTCCGGCCGCAGGAGCCGGGCCGCCGCGAAAGGCATCGCGCCGAGGGAGAGCCCGTCGAGCTGCCGGGTCGCGAGGAAGCCGCGAACGACGCCGTCGCGATCGACGGCGAAGCTGACGTGCGCCACCTCTGAGGCCGCGCGCAGGCCGGAAGCGGGGAGAATCCATCGCTTCGTCCCGTCCGGCGCGGCGGCGAGGACCGACGGTCTCGCCGCGAGCGCGGTAGCGAGGGCCTCGTCGCCCGGGCGTGTCTCCGCGAGGAGGAGGTCGACCGCCACGGCGGCGGCCCCTGCCGCCCCGATCCGCTCCACGAGGGCGGCCAGGCGCTCCCGGTCCCAAGGCCACGGCCCGACAGCGCCGATCGCCTCCTCGTCGACGACGACCGCCGCGACGGATATCGCGGCCGCCCTCGGCCGGGTCCGCAGGAGCGCGTCCCGAACCAGCAGCTCGGCGGAATCGACCCAGCCCGCAGCGGCAACGAGCGTCACGAGGAACGCAGCCGCCAACGGCGGGCCGAGACCTTCAGTTGCCCGCATCAGGGTCGCCTTCACCTCGGGGAGAGTACGTCTGCGCGCATTAGAACCGCCTTAGAGGTACGGGCTCCTCGCGCGGTTCGTGCAAGAGACTGAGCGCCTCCGGCGAGATGTGGTCGAGGCCCGATCCCCCCGCTCGGGTTCGTCCCGCCCTGCTTCTCCCATCGATCTCACGCCTCCACCATCCTCTTCCGGTCGCGGAAGGCGACCCCGCAGACGACGAGGAAGACGACCTCGACGAG
>CAZNSS010000260.1:0-5970 GCA_964575465.1 uncultured Holophagales bacterium
CGAACGGGCAGATCCCCGCCTACGAGTGGAACTTCGGCGACGTGAACCCGCCGGTCCACGCCTGGGCCACGCTCTACCTCTACAAGTACGAGAAGAACCTCGGCCGGGCGGACCGGAAGTTCCTCGAGCGCGCCTTCCAGGGGCTGCAGCTGAACTTCAACTGGTGGGTGAACCGGAAGGACCCTTCGGGGAAGAACGTCTTCGCGGGAGGCTTCCTCGGCCTCGACAACATCGGCGTCTTCGACCGGAGCGCGAAGCTCCCGACCGGCGGCTCGCTGGAGCAGGCCGACGGGACCGCCTGGATGGCCTTCTACTGCCAGAACATGCTCGACATCGCGACCATCCTGGCCGAGGACGACCCGGCCTACGAGGAGGTCGCGTTCAAGTACCTCCAGCACTTCTCGTGGATCGCCTACGCGATGGACCGGATCGGCGAGCACCACGACGAGATGTGGGACGAGGCGGACGGCTTCTTCTACGACGTCCTCAGGCTCCCGAACGGCGACGCGACGCGCCTGAAGGTCCGCTCGATGGTCGGGCTCCTCCCGCTCTGCGCCGCCACGGTCTTCGAGGGGGAGGCCCTGGAGCGGATGCCCAAGCTGAAGGAGCTGATCGCTCTGTTCCGGCAGCGCCATCCCGACGTCTTCTCGCACATCGCCCCGACCGAGGACGGGTACATCGGGTACGGCGGGCGCCGGCTCCTCTCCGTCCTCAACAGGAGGAAGCTGGAGCGCGTCCTCGCGTACCTCCTCGACGAGAACGAGTTCCTGGGTCCTCACGGCATCCGGTCTCTCTCGAAGTTCCACGACCGGCACCCGTTCGTGTTCCACGTCGAGGGACAGGCCCACGTCGTTTCGTACCTCCCGGCCGAGTCGGACAACGGGATGTTCGGTGGCAACTCGAACTGGCGCGGACCGGTCTGGATGCCGGTGAACGTCCTCATCGTCCGCGGGCTCCTCAACCTCTACGCCTTCTACGGTGACGACTTCACGGTCGAGTGCCCGACCGGCTCCGGGAACCGGCTGAACCTCTTCGAGGTGGCGCAGGAGATCACCCGCCGGCTCGCGGGGATGTTCCTGCGCGACGCCAGCGGCAAGCGCCCGGTCTACGGCGGGACCGCGAAGTTCCAGGAGGACCCGCACTGGCGCGACCTGATCCTCTTCTACGAGTACTTCCACGGAGACAACGGGGCCGGTCTCGGCGCCAGCCACCAGACCGGCTGGACCGGCTGCATCGCCCCGCTCATGGATCTCTTCGGGCGCGTCAGCGGGAAGGACATGCTGAACATGGCGAAGGACGGCCTCGCCGCGCGCCTCGTCCGCGAGCAGGTGCAGGGGCTGTAGGAGGCGCACGATGGCCGGCCCGCGCTACCCGGCGCTCTTCCAGGTCAACACGCGGGTCCGGCTGTCGGAGCTCTCCCAGGCGCTCGGGAGGCCCGCGACGCTCGACGACGTCCCCGACGCGGAGCTCGACCGGCTCGCGGCGGACGGCTTCGACCTCGTCTGGTTCCTCGGCGTCTGGCAGACGGGGGAGGCGGCTCGGCGCGTGTCGGCCTCGAACGAGGGCTGGCGGGCCGAGTACCACCGCGTCCTGCCGGACTTTCGCGAGTCCGACGTGTGCGGCTCGTGCTTCGCGATCCGCGAATACCGCGTCCACGCGGACTTCGGGGGCGACGCGGCGCTCGCCCGTCTCCGGGGCCGGCTGCGTCAGCGCGGCCTCCGTCTCATCCTCGACTTCGTCCCGAACCACATGGCGCCGGACCACCCGTGGGTAGCCGAGCACCCGGACTGGTTCGTGGCCGGCTCGTGGGAGAAGCTCGCCTCCCAGCCGCAGAACTATGCGAAGGTCGCAACGGGCGAAGGGGATCGCGTTCTCGCCTACGGACGGGATCCGTACTTCGACGGCTGGCCCGACACGTTCCAGCTGAACTATGGCTGCTTCGCCCTCCAGGAGGCGATGCTCGGCGAGCTGCTGCGGATCGCGAAGCAGTGCGACGGGGTCCGCTGCGACATGGCCATGCTCGTCCTGCCGGAAGTCTTCGAGCGGACGTGGGGAATCCCGTCGGAGCCGTTCTGGCCGCGGGCCACCGGGGCGGTCCGCTCGGCCGTGCCGGGGTTCCTCTTCCTCGCCGAGGTCTACTGGGACCTCGAGTGGACGCTCCAGCAGCAGGGATTCGACTACACGTACGACAAGAGGCTCTACGACCGCCTCGAGCACGGCGCCGCGCGCCCCGCCCGGGAGCACCTCCTCGCCGGACTCGACTTCCAGGACCGCCTCGCCCGCTTCCTCGAGAACCACGACGAGCCGCGGGCGGCGGCGACGTTCCCGCCCGAGATCCACCGGGCCGCGGCCGTCGTCACGTTCTTCACGCCCGGCCTGCGCCTCTTCCACCAGGGGCAGCGGGAGGGGAAGAGGGTCCGGATCCCTGTCCACCTCGGGCGCGGGCCGGAGGAGACGCGCGACGCCACGATCGCGGAGTTCTACGGGGACCTCCTCGGGTGCCTCCGCGACGCGGCATTCCGCCTCGGGAGCTGGCAGCTCCTCGGGTGCCGCCCCGCGTGGGAGGGGAACCCGACGCACGACGACTTCCTCGCCTTCTCGTGGAGCGGTCCCGGCGACCTCCGACGCCTCGTCGTCGTGAACTACTCCGGCCACCAGGGGCAGTGCTACGTCGGGCTCCCGTGGGGCGACCTCGGCGGCCGGACCTTCCGGCTGCGCGACCGCCTCGGCCCGGCCGTCTACGACCGCGAGGGGAACGGCCTCTCCGCGCAAGGTCTCTACCTCGACCTCCCGGCGTGGGGGTACCACGTCTTCGAGATCGTCCCCCTCGCATAATGCGGTGATGGAGATCCGAAGGGCCGCCCTGGCCGCCGCGCTCGCCGGACTCTTCTTCTCGACGGCGCTCCCCGCCCGGGCCTGGATCTACCCGGAGCACCGGTCGATCGCCGGGACGGCCGTCGCGGGCCTTTCGCCCGAGGAGCGCGCGGCGCTCGACGCGCTCTGGGCTGAGGCGCGGAAGGGGTACGAGGAGCGGCTCTGCGACACGCCGTGGGCCGGGGACCAGGGCCCGAAGCCCGCGTGCCTCGACTGGTCCGCGTGGCCCGCCATCGCAGGAGACCACTCCTGCTCGGCGGGCCAGCTGCTCGGGACGGTCCTCGAAAGCGACTGGATCCTGAAGGTCGCGGGAGTCTGCTCGCGTCTCGAGGTCTCGCTCGCCGCGGCGAAGAACCCCCGCCAGCTCACGAACCGCCTCGTGAAGTCGGACCTCGAGCTGGAGAGGGCCGACAGGGAGTACAGCTCGCGGGCCGGCGCCAACAACGTCCACTTCCTTCTCTCGCGCATGTCCGACGACCCGTTCGTCTACATGAGAGAGAGCGTGAAGGACGGCGGCGAGCTGAACGCGATCGGCGTCTGGGTCCGCGCGCACCTCGCGGCGATGCGCCTCGCCCACGAGCTCGCCTCGGGGCGCGTCGCGCCGGAGGAACGCCCCGCCCTCGCGCGGAGGGCGCTCGCCCTCGAGGCCTTCGGCTTCCACTTTCTCGAGGATTCCTTCGCCTCGGGGCACGTCGCCGGCACCTGGGGCGACGTCCCGACCCGGAAGGGGACTCACGACTACTACAACGAGCACGGTCTCGACACGCGGACGTGGGGCGGGACCTCGATCGTCCTCTACGGCGACGCCCGGATGCGCCCGGAGGACCGCGAGCGCGCCGCGGCGTCCGTGAAAGTGAGCCTGTCGCAGCTCGTCGCGGCGCTCCGCCCGGACGGCGAGCTCGCACCGGCACTCGAGGAGATGCCGCTCCCGCCAGCCGAGGCGACGCTCGGATTCGACACGTGCGCGTCGACGACGCTGCCGGCGGTTCCGAGGCCGCCCGAGGCCCTCCTGCCGTCGCTCGCCTCGATCCTGCGGACGATTCCCGTCCCCGGCCGGTCCGGCGAGGGATCCCTCCCACGGTTCCGGTCGGAGGTCGGACCCTTCGCCGGGATCTCGAGCAGCCTCCGCGGGGCTTTCGCCAGCGGCGGCCTCGACGCGGAGTCTCCGGCGACGCGCTGGACGGGGACGATGGACCTCAGCGCCCGGGTCGGCCTCGGCCTCGATGCGCTCCTCGGCGAGATGGGCGACGGTCAGATCTTCCTGCAGGCCGGGATCTCCTACGCGGCGAAGCAGTCCACCACCTGCACCGACTGCTCCGGCGCGGAAATCTTCGCCGGCCTCTTTCCGCGCGTGCCCGCGCGAACCGGCATCTCGACGCGGATCCGCCTCCCGTTCTGGCTGATCCCGGGCGACCTCCTCGTCGCGACGCCCTTGCTCGTCTTCACCTCGCCCCACACGCTCGAGAAGATGGGGATCACCGCCGTGAACGGGGGCCTGATCCCGTGGCAGGCCGGCTTCTCCACGTTCCTGGGCCGGATGCAGTTCTGCCTCGGCCGCGAGGTGGGGGCCACCTTCTACGGCTACTCGGGAGGGGAGGACAGGCTCCTCGTCGTCGAGGATTCCCCGGGCGGCGCGACCCTCGTCCCGACCTCGCTCCGGTCGGTCGACGTCGAGCTGCCGGTCCTCGAGATTCGCCCGTTCCGCGACTTCTCCACGACCCAGACCTCGGCGCTCCTCTTTCAGCTCGGCATGGGTGCCGACTACCCGACGAAGGTCACGGTCCTGTCGCCGTCGACGGCGCCGAAACCCGACCTCAGCCCGAGCTACTACGGCTACATCAAGCTCGTCTTCGACTGGAGGCGGTACTTCTGATGGTGAGTCACGTCCGCGCGTCTTGCGCTCGCCCTCTTCTCGGGCTCGTCGCCCTCCTGGCCGTCCTGTATCCGACGGGCGCCCGTGCCGGGGAGGCCGCGACACCCGTGCCGCCTCCGTTCCAGGCGCAGGCCGCGACCACCTCGCCGGCGGGCAAGGTACCGCCGGCCGACGTCATGGTCGGGAACAGGAAGATCGCGACTCTCCGTGGCCTTCTGTTCCAGAACCCGCCCCAGGAGCGGGCGCGGGTCGCCGACGAGCGGATCGAGGCCGCGATCGAACGGGGAGGTGACCTGACCGTCACCGTGCGGCCCGAGGGGGACGGCCGCCTCTTCATGATCGGCGGGCGTGGCATGTTCGGGCTGACGCCGGCCGACCTCGACGAGAACGCGGGAGAGACGATGGACCGGGCCGTCCGCGTGACGACGGCGCGCCTCGAGCAGGCGATCCGCGAGACGCGGGAGCAGCGAAGCCTGCCCGATCTCCTGAAAGGCCTGGCGCTGAGCGTCGCCGCGACGCTGGTCGTGGTCCTCCTCCTGCTCGTCGTGGAACGCGTCCGCCGCTGGGGTGCCACCAGGTCCGCGGAGAAGGCGCACGAGCGTCTCGGCGCGATGAGGATTCCCGGGAAGGCGCTCCTCGAGAAGGACCGCCTCTACTTCGTCACGACGCGCGTCCTCCTGCTCGTGACGCGAGTCTTCGACCTGATCGTGATCTACGTCTGGATCACGTTCCTCCTCAAGCGCTTCGCGTGGACGCGGCCCTGGGGAGAGCAGCTCGGGACCTGGTTCCTCTCGACCGCCGAAATGCTCGGGATGGCGGCGATCCGGGCGCTTCCCGACCTCGCCGTCGTCGGCCTGATCTACCTCGCCACCCGCTGGCTCCTGCGGCTCGTCGGCTTCCTCTTCACCGCCATCGAGGAAGGGCGGATCGAGGTGGCCGAGACGATCCGCGAGACGACGCAGCCGACGCGCCGGATCGTCAACGTCGTCTTCTGGATCTTCGCCCTCATCATGGCGTACCCCTACCTCCCCGGGAGCGGGAGCGAGGCGTTCAAGGGGGTCGGCGTGATGGTCGGCCTGATGGTCTCCATCGGCTCGAGCGCCGTCATCGGCCAGCTCGCGAGCGGCTACATGATCATGTACTCGCGGACGCTCCGAGTGGGGGACTACGTGAAGGCGGGCGACATCGAAGGGACGGTCTGGCAGCTCGGCCTCTTCGCGACG
>CAZNSS010000261.1:0-5968 GCA_964575465.1 uncultured Holophagales bacterium
TCAGGAGCCCCTCGCCGTGGATCGACTCGGTGTAGTTCTCGAGGATCCGGTCCTGCGGGATGTCGTGCTGGAGCTGGACCGGCGTCCCCTCGCGGTGGCAGCGGCCGCAGAGCATCGGCACCCTCTGCGGAAGGACCGGTGACTGCGGGTCCCTGACCTTGACGACGTCGTGACCGCCGTGGCAGGTCCAGCAGCGCGGAGCGAGGGCGTCGCCCTTCTTCACCGCCCGTCCGTGGAGGCTCTCGGCGTACTTGGCGACGATCTCGCCGTGACAGGCGTCGCAGGTAGGAGCCGCAAGGTTCTCGTCGTGCGGGAGCTCCTTGCCCGCCAGCACCGAGTGGCAGCCGACGCACGGGGCGTCGGCGTGGACCGATTTCGCGAGGCGCTTCTGGTCGACGTAGAGGGAGACCGTCTGGCCGGCCCTCTTCTTCGTCAGCGTCCTGTCGGAGTGGCATTCCAGGCAGTCGGAGTTCTCCTGGGCGCCGGCCGCCCGGGCCAGCCCGAGGAGGAGGGCGACGGCGAGCGCGAGCCGGCGGGCGGGGAGTGTCCCACGGTGGGAGCGCGGATCGGCCAAGGTCACCTCCGTCACGACCCGCGATGATACGGGCCGCCCTCGGTCCGGGACATCGGGCGAACGCACTAACGGCGGTCGGAGGTGGACAGGCCGCCTGATGCGTTCGCATCAGGCGGCCCCCTCGACGGCCTACTTCAGGCCGAGCTGCGTCAGGATCTCCGGGTTCTCCTCTTCCATCGCGAGGACCTGGTGACACGCCTCGCAGTCGGAGGAGATCGACTGGCCGCCCTTCGACTCGTGGTTCCCGCCGTGGCAGCGGAAGCATCCCGGGAAGTCCTCGTGGCCGATGTTGTTCGGGTGATAGCCCCAGTCGAGCTTCATGTTCGGGAACACGTTCCGCAGGTAGACCGCCTGGACCGCCTTCACGGCCGAGTCGATCTCGGCCTTCTTCGACGACGCCACCTCGGGGAAGGAGGCCGCGTAGTAGTCGGCGAGCCCGTCGGCGATCGCCTTCTTCGCGACCTCCTGGTCGGGGTACTTCCCCTTGAGGAGCTCGAGCGCCCTCTTCTTGACGAACGGGAGGTCGCGGCTGATCGCCCCCGCGGTGATCTCCCGGTCGAGGCCCCGCTGAGGGAGCTCGAAGGCGTGGGTGGGGCGGTTGTGGCAGTCGACGCAGTCCATCGCCCGGACCTCCGCCTTCGCGAGCTGCTCGGGAGTCGCCTTCAGCTCGGTGCTCGCGAACTCGACGGTCTTCCCCGCGTCGTCCCGGTAGGTCACGTTGGCGATCTGCTGGCGCCTCTCGTCGACCGCCGAGTAGCTGATCCGCGAGCCGGCGTCGAGGTGGCGCCCGTGGATTCCGACGCTGCCCTGCGCGTTCTGCCCGCCCACGTGCATGACGAGGACCGTCGTCAGCATCGTGTTCTTCTCGTCCTCGGCGTACTTCCGCTTGACGATGACCCGGTCTCCCGTGAACCGCTGCGGCCAGTGGCACTGCTCGCACGTCTCGCGGGCGGGGCGAAGCTGGTGGACCGGGGAAGGAATCGGGGTCGAGTAGGTCTTCAGGGCCACGGCGATGACCTGGCGCGTGCCCGAGAGCTTCGACTTCACGAACCACCCGGCCCCGGCGCCGATGTGACACTCGACGCAGCCGATCCGCGAGTGGGGCGAGCCCTTGTAGGCGGCCAGCTCGGGGGCCATGACCGTGTGGCAGGTCTCGCCGCAGAAGCCGACGGAGTCCATCACCTCGAGGCCCTTGTAGGAGGCGAAGCCGACGAGAGTCGCGTTCGCGAGCGTCGCGATGGCGATGAACGTCACGACGCGGCGGATCCGCGGGGACGTGAGGTCGATGGGCGGCGGAGGCTCGACGTAACCCTCGCGGCGGTCCTTGCGCCGCTGGAGGACGAAGCCGAGCGGGATGAGGACGAGGCCCGCGACGAAGAGGGACGGGAGGATCAGGAAGAGGACGATCCCTGCATAGGGATGCTCGTGCCCGCCGCGGAGCACCTCGACGATCCAGAGAAACACCATCGAGATCCCGGTCGCGGTCGTGACGACGATACCGGCCTGGCTGATGCGGTTCTGTCCGAGGACCCGGAAGATCGTGCGCCCCCAGAGGGCAGTCCGTTCGCGAGCGGTCGGCATGTCGGCGTCAACTCCTCGGGCGTAGTTTCACACGGCCGGGATCGCGTCGCCCGGACGCGCACCCGCCCCGTCCTCCCCGGCAGGCCCGGGGAGGCGCGCGAGCATCTTGACGCGGTGCGGCGAAAGGCAGAAATTGAAGGGCGAGTCGGGTACGGGACCCCCGGTCGTCTCTTCGTGGCCCGGTCACGGGAGCCGCGAGGGATTCCGTCGGCCCGCCGCCTCGGGGCGAAGCGGGAGGTGGCACGGTGGCAAGAGACGAGCGGATCTCCCCTCCACGAGGGCCGGTCCGGAAGAAGATCCTCTACTTCGCGCCGAGCCGCGCCCACGCGGACACACTCCTCGCGACCCTCGGCTCGGTTCCCGGGACGACGCGCTTCCGCGACGATGGCGCGACGGCGATCCGCACGGGAGACGTGACGGTTCGGTTCGTCCTCCGCCAGGACCCCGTGGAGGCCCACGAGGCGCTCCACCACGGCTACTTCAACGCCGTCCTTCTCGACCTCCGGACGTTGACCGGGCCGGCCGCCCGCCTCGACGAGCAGTTCGAGCGGACCATGCGGCTCCTCGACCTGATGGACGCGGAGCCCGACATCGAGCTCCGTTACGGGTTCCACCGGATCCTCGCGTTGATCTCGGGACCGGACTCCTCTCGCGTCGACGAGCTCATCCGCCTCCTGGGCGCCCGGGGAATCGGCCGAGTCCTCCGGGACCCCTCCGTCTGCTTCCACGACCGGAAGTGCCCCCACCTCCCGGAGGCCGTCGAGTTCGGACGGCTCGTCACCGACGAGATCGTCCGGATGACCACCACGAGGAAGGTGGGCCAGCGGGCCCTCTGCGCCTCCGGCGGCGGGATCACGGGGCTCTACTTCGAGATGGGGGCCCTCAAGTGCCTCTCCGACTGCGTCCCCCCCGGCGCGCTGAACGCCTTCGAGATGTACTTCGGGATCAGCGCGGGGGCGGTCCTCTGCGGGATCCTCGCGAACGGCTACTCCGTGGACGAGTTCATGGCGTCGATCGCGGGCCACCCGTGCGATCGGATCCCGAACGTCGACCTGTCGCTCCTGAAGGTCGCCCACTTCAACCTCGCGAGCCTGGCGACGCCGTTCGAGAACGCGTTCCGGGGCGTCGCCTCGACCGTGTCGGACGTCTTCAGGGGGAGGGCCAACCCCTCGCTCTCCTCGTTCCTCCTCGACTACAGCGACCTCCTGGCCGCCCCGTTCCACGCCGACGGCTACGAGGCGATGCTGCGTCACATCTTCACGCTCCCCGGGGCGACGAACGACTTCCGCAGGCTGCCCCGGAAGCTCTTCATCGGCGCGACCGACCAGGACGCGCGGGAGCACGTCCTCTTCGGAGAGCCGGGGCTCGACGCCGTCCCGATCAGCCTGGCGATCCAGGCGTCCCTCAGCATCAACCCCGCGTTCGGCTCCACGAAGATCGGGGACCGCTACTACGTCGACGGCGCGGTGACGCGGACCTCCGACTTCACGGAGGCGATGCGGAAGGGGTCGGACCTGATCTTCGTCATCGACCCGCTCGTCCCCTACGTCTCGAAGGGAGCCGCCGGCTTCGCGAACAGGCGCGGCCTCCTCTACAACGCCGACCAGGACATCCGGACCGTCTCCTTCACGCGCTTCGAGACGACCCGTTACTGGGTCATGCGCCAGCGCCCCGACGTCAGCCTCTACACGTTCCTCCCCGCGAACCGCCTCAGGAAGGTGCTGTCGGTGAACCCGATGGACCACCGGCCTTACCTGGCGGTCTGGAGGGGCGCCTACCTGTCGACGCTGCAGCGGATCCACCTCGTGAGGCACCGGCTCTGCGGCGACCTCGCCGTGCACGGCATCCCCCTCGACACCTCGCGGGCCGAGGCCATCGCGGCCCGGCTCGAGGCGACGAAGTCGGCGACCTTCGCGGATTTCTTCCCGGACGGGAAGATCGAGGTCGTCCCGGGGCGGAGGGCCCCTCGAGCCTTCCGGATCTCGGGGCGAACGCCGGACGAGGAGGTCGTCTGCAGGGCCGGGGAACAGAAGGCGGTGGTCGCCTGACGCGTCAGCGCGGGGCGGCTTCGACCCGGAACCGCACCCCGACGACGACGGTCGTGCGCGCCGCGATCGGCCGGCCCCGCAGCGTCGCCGGCGTGTAGGCGAGCTGGCGCCGCGCCGCCTCGACGACGACGTCGTCGACTTCGGGGTCGACCCCGCGGACCACCCGCACCGAGCCGACGCGTCCGTCCTCCTGGACGAGGACGTCCAGCTCGACCTGCCCGTGCAGGCCGACGTGGCGGCGCATCAGCTCGTCGGAGTACGCGGGGAGGACGTCCGCCGTGCGCATGGGGGGAATCGCGTTGGGAGGAAGGGCCGGCGGAAGCGTGGGAGACGGCACGACGGTCGCGGTCGGACTCGGCTCGGGCGTGGGCGTCTCCGTCGGGAGCGCCGGCGTCTCGACGGGCGGCGGCGTCGCCACAGGCGCCTCCCCGGGGACGCCGAGGCCGACCGGCGTCGACTGGGCTGCAGGAGGGACGGTGGGAATCGGCGTGGGAACGGGCGTCGGCAGGACGGGCTCCTCGCGCGCGGCCGCCCACGGCAGCTTCGGCGCGACCTTGTCCCAGACGACGAGAGCGAGGACGACGGAATTGACGCCGAGGAAGAGGAGGAGGAGGACGACGAGGCCCGTCCGTCTGGTCGACGGAGGCGGAGCGGCAGGAGCCGGCGGCCGGTGCCGTGGGGCGGGCGGCTCGAGGGGAACCGGCACGGGGGACGGGACGGGCACGCGGGCCGATACCGGGAGGACGGGCTGGGAGGCGACGACGGTCGGCTCGTCCACGAAGGAGGCTCTCTTCGGGGGCAGGAGCGCCGCCCGGAGCGCCGCGGCGAACGCCGTGCAGCTTTCGAAGCGGTCTTCCTTCCGCTTCGCGAGCACCCTCGAGACGACCGCGTCGACCGCCGCCGGGAGCTCCGGCCGGAGCGACGTCGGGGCCGGCGGGTCGTGCGAGACGATGCGCATCATCACGAGCGCAGCGGCCGCGTTCGGCCCCCAGGGGAGCTGCCCCGTGAGCATCCGGTAGACGAGGACCCCGAGCGAGAACTGGTCGGAACGCGGGGTGAGCGCCTCGGCCTTCGCCTGCTCCGGCGAGAGGTACATCGGCGTCCCCATGAGCGTCCCCGCCTTCGTCAGGCCGGACGAGTCGGCCATGCTCTTGGCGAGGCCGAAGTCGGCGAGAACGATCCGGCCGCTCTGGTCGAACAGGACGTTCACCGTCTTGATGTCGCGGTGGATGATCCCGCGCGCGTGCGCCGCGTCGAGCGCCGACGCGAGGTCGTCGACCCAGTCACAGACCGTCTCCGGCGGAGGGGGCGGGCCACCCTCCAGCCGCGCGGCGAGGGTCCCTCCCGAGAGGTAGGGCATCTCGATGTAGGCGACGCCGTCCTCGACGCCGAAACCGTAGATCGGCAGGATGTTCGGGTGCTCGAGCTGCGCCGCGGTCTTCGCCTCGCGCCGGAAGCGGGCGTCGAACTCGGGGAGGCTCGAGATCGTCTCCTTGACGACCTTGATCGCGACGCGCCGCTCGAGGGTGACGTCGACCGCTTCCCAGACCTCGGCCATGCCTCCCTCGCCGAGCTTGCGGACGAGTCGGCAGTTCCCCAGTCGGGTCCCTTCGGCGAGCGGCATCGGCGGTTCGGTGTCCCCCGGATCGACCCCGGGATGTTAGACGATCGCCGGCGAGCGGACCTTCCTGCTCAGTCGAGGTTCACGGACGCGCGCCACCCGCCGAGGGCGATCTCGTCGCCGTGCGAGAGCTGCGCCCTCGCG
>CAZNSS010000262.1:0-5954 GCA_964575465.1 uncultured Holophagales bacterium
GACGAGGAGTCGCGCACGGTTCGTGCATGATGGCCGTCCGAGCGAAGCCGTGATCGCATTCCTCACGCTGTTCCTCGGGCTCGTCTGCGGTCCCGTGGCGATCGAGCTCTCCGCGGGAGCCGATGTCGCCAGGATCGAGCTCCTCGTCGACGGGCGGATGGCCGCTGACCTCACCCCTCCCTGGTCCGCGAACCTCGACCTCGGGACCGAGATCGCCCCTCACGAGCTCGTCGCCGTCGCCTTCGGCCGGAACGGCGCCCGGCTGGGCGAGATACGGCAGTGGATCAACCGCGCGAGGCCGCTGGCCGAGGCCGGGTTCGTCCTCGAACGCGATCGAACCGGGCGCGTCGCGGCCGCGCGGCTCGTCTGGCATAGCCTCTCGGGCGCCGTCCCGAAGCGGTTCGACATTTCGCTGGACGGACGTCCCCTCGCGGCGAACGACCCCTCGCGCATTCCGCTGCCTCCGCACGCCCCGGAGGTCTCGCACATCCTGATGGCCGACGTCGCCTTCCCCGGCGGCATCGCCGCGACGGCCATCGCGACCTTCGGCGGCCGGCAGCAGGAGGAGTCCGAGCGGGAGCTGACCGCCTACCCGGTACGGATCTCCGGCGGAAAGGAGCCACCGCAGGCCGGCAGCGCCGACGGCTGGCTCGAAGCCGACGGCCGCCCCGTCTCGATCGTCGCCGTGGAGAGCGGTCCTCCCGAAGTCCTCTTCGTCCTCGCGGGATCGGCCCGGGAGGACCTCGAACGCCTCCGGCGAGACGACTCCTGGCCGTGGCCCTGGCCCCGGCCACGACCGCTCGACCCGCCGAAAGAGACCCGGTACCGCTTCGTCACGACCTCCCCCGCGATCGTCCCGGACGGGGCCGGGAAGAGTCGTCTCTTCCACACGTCGGAGGAGCTCACCCCCGGGGACGGCCCGTTCCTCCGCCTCGCCCGAAGCCTCGTCCTCGAGACGCCCCCGGGGCCTCCCTCCATCGCCGAGTCCGTGGCGGTCTCCGCCCTCGCGGCGACCGGCCGGGAGCGGCGCCGGGCGGCGGTCCTCCTCCTCGGGGGAGGGGCCGTCGACGAAGGGTCCGTCGACGCGGCGCGCGTCCGCCGGTACCTCTCGCGACTCCGCGTGCCTCTCCACGTCTGGCGGACCTCGCGCGAGGAGGTCCCCGCGGCGGTCGACTGGCCGGGCGCCGTCGACGCGTCGACGATCGAGGCGATGGCACGCGCCTTCGACGCGCTCCGCGCGGACCTCGCGACCCAGCGGATCCTCTGGGTGGACGGTCGCCTCGACCCGGCGAGGATCTCGCTCACGGGCCGGGCGACGGGCTTTGCGGAGGCCCGTTGACCGGGCCGCTCCTCCCTGCCGTCGCCGCGGCGCTCGCCGCGACCTGGTTCACGCTCACCCCCGGAGCCCGACTCCACCGCGATCCCGCGATCTCCTCCCCTGCCCTGGCCATCGTCGACGGGGAGGCCACCGTCGAAGCTCTCGACGAGAAGGAGGGATGGGTCCTCGTCCGCTACCTCGGTCGCGAGGGCTGGGTGAGGCGGACGGCGCCGGGGGAGACGATCCGGGAGCGGAACGAGGCAATACCGGAAGGGGCGACCTGGAGCGGCGACGTGGAGCCCCCCGACATCCTCCAGGCCGCCCGCGCACGGCTCGGCGACGGGGCGAGAGAGGTCGTTCTCGAGAGGTTTCGCCTCCTCACCGACATCGCCGACGAGGATGTCCTCGCGCGGCTTTCCCGTGCCGCCCTCGACGCCAGCCGCCGGATCGACCTCTACCTGAAGGTCCGCTCCGGACCCCGGTCCGGGACCACCGTCCTCCTCTTCTCCAGGGCAGAGGACGCCGCCACGCTGGACCGGCTCGCCTGCGGACGCGCGCGAATCGGGGTGGTCGTCTCGCGTGCCGTCCCCGGGGATGCGGACGCCACGATACGTCGCGTCCTCCACCAGGCCGGGCACCTGTTCGCCCTCGAGGTGCTCGGGAGCTCCGCCCCGCCGTGGCTCGAGGAGGGACTCGCCGACTCCTTCGCGAGCTTCGGCGAGCTGAACCTCCTGGCTCCCCTCCATCGCCCGCCCACCGGGGCCCCGCGAGGCGAGCCGCGGGTACCGCTCGCCTCCGCGCTGGCGGCGGGCCGGGAGCTCTTCACCGACGACCCGAGGGGACGCCGGCTCCGGCGGGAGTCCCGCACGTTCGTCCGGTACCTCGTCGAAGGCGAGCGCCCGGACCGAAGGACGCCCTTCCGCGACTACCTCGGGCGTTTCTTCCTTGGCGTCCCCGTCCCGGTCGAGGGCCTCGAACGCATCCTCGGCGCAGACGTCGAAACGCTCCAGCGGGCGTCTCGCGCGTGGGAAGCGAAGGACCGCGACGGGACCTGGACGCAGCGTCGGGGCGCGAAAAGCGCCCCGACGCCGTTCGAGCCGTAGGCCCCTCCCCGGCGCCGTCGAGTCCCCACGCGAGGGGAGGAGCGCCGCCCCGAAAAGGAGACGATCGGCCGTGCACGATTCGTGCATGCCTCCCGGCCGAGAGCGGTCTTGATCGCATTCGTCACCCTCTTCCTCGGGCTCGTACACGGCACGGTGCCGCTGAGGCTCGCCGCTGCGGAAGCCGTCGCCGTCGTGGAGATCTACCTGGACGAAACGAAGGTCGATGAGATCTCCCCTCCGTTCGAGGCGACGCTCGACCTGGGGCCCGAGATCGTCCCCAGGGAGGTCGTCGCGGTGGCTCGCGGTCGTGACGGCCGCAGGCTCGGAGAGGTCCGCCAGTGGATCAACCGCCCGCGACCCGGGGCCGAGGCGAGCTTTCTCCTCGAGCGTGACCCACACGGCCGGACGACGACGGCCCGCCTCCTGCGGCGCCGCATCTCCGGCGCGCCGCTCTCCGCCGTCCGCATCTTCTTCGACGGCCTTCCGCTCGACGCTCCCGACCTCGAGCGGATCCCGATCCCCGGGCACGCGCCGGAGACCGCCCACTTCCTCCTCGCCGAGGTGGACTTCGCCGACGGCGTCTCGACGACCGCCGTCGCGTCCTTCGGAGGCGTCAACAGGGGGAGCACGGAGCAGGAGCTGACGGGGCTCCTCGTCCGCGCCGTCGGTCCGGGTCCGCTTCCTCCGCTCGACCGGCTCGCCGGCTGGTTCGAGGCGGAGGGCCGCCGGCTCCCGGTCGCCGCGATCGAGGTGGGTCCGGCCGAGGTCGGCTTCGTCCTCGCGGGGAAAGCCCGGGACGACCTCGCACGCCTCGACACGGAGGATGAGTGGAGATGGCCCTGGCCGAATCCCAGGCCGCTCGACCTGCCGAAAGGGACGCGTTTTCGCTTCACGTGGACCGAACCGCGCACGCTCTCGCAGACGGGGGAGATCGTCCGGCTCTTCCCGGCGATAGGGGAGTTCACCGCGAAGGACGGTCGTCTCCTCCGGCTCGGCGCGAGAGCAGGTCTCGAGAGGCCGCCCGAGGCACCCGCCATCGCCGAGGCGGTCGCGGTCTCCGCCGTCGCGTCCGCCGGCCGGGAGCGACGGCGCGCGGTCGTCCTGGTCCTCGGTGAGGGGGCGACGGAGATGGGGCGGCTCGACGCGGCCCGCGTTCGCCGTTACCTGTCGAGGCTGCGTGTTCCGCTCTTCGTCTGGCGGATCTCGAAGGGGGCCGTGCCGGCCGCCCAGGACTGGCCTGGTGCGATCGACGCCAGTACGTTGCCGCTCCTCCGCGAGGCCTTCCACGCGCTCCGCTCCGAGCTCGCCTCGCAACGGATCGTCTGGGTCGAAGGCCGTCTGGAGCCGTCGCGCATCGCGCTGACGAGCCGTGCGACGGCGTTCGCGGAAGCCCGCTGAGCGGGCTTCCGTTCGTCGACCTCGGCGCCACACCCTCGTCGCCACGTGGTTCGACCTCGCGCCCGGGGCTCGGGTGTACCGCGACCCCGACCCATCGTCCCCCGCCCTCGCGATCGTCGACGCCGAGCTGCAGGTCGAGGCCCTCGCCGAGAGCGGAGAACGGATTCTCGTCCTGTGCCTCGGGAACCGTGGGTGAGTGCGTCGCACGGCGCCGGACGTGACGTTCCGCCATGGCTCGAGGAAGGGCCCGCCGAAGCCTGCGCGAGCCTCGGCGAATGGGACACCCTCGCTCCCGTCGAGCACCCGCCCACCCTGGACGGGGAACGCGCATCTCTCCCCTCCGCGCTGGCGACCGGGAGGGGAGCGCTTCCGCGACGACTCACGGGGCCGCCAGCTCCGGCGCGAGTCGCGCACCTTCGTCCGCTACCTCTGGGGCTGGGGGCTCCCCGGCGGGACGATCGAGCTCCCCTGAAGCGGAGACGCTGCCGCCCCGCGAGGCGTATGATGACGGTTTGGCGGGGTGCGGCAGGCGCCTCGCGGCGCCCCGGCACCTCGCGCAAGGAGAACCACCCTTGACGAGGCGCTCCAGGCTCCCCCGCTTCCGAACATGGCTCGTCCGATCCGCGGCGTGCTCGGTGCTCCTGTTCCCCCCGGCGCTCCCCGCCTTCGGGCTCGAGGTCTCTCTCCCCGAGGCCCGGGCCCGGATGCGCGCGAGCCACGAGGCTCTCAAGGCCGCCGGGCACGAGGTGAGCGAGCGCCAGGCCGAGGTCGGCGCCGCGGACGCTCTCCAGTGGCCGCGGATCGAGGCGAACGCGCGCTACACGCGGCTCGACGGGCCGATCACCATCGACCTCGACCCCGTGCGCCAGGTGATCCTGGCGCTCCACCCCGGCGTCCCTCCGGCCGCCGTCCCCCCCTTCATCCTCGACGTGCAGGACGAGGCATACGGCCGGGCCGACCTGCGGCTCACCTGGCCCCTCTTCACCGGGGGAAAGGTGGACGCCGCGCGGGACGCCGCGGGCGCGCGCCTCGCCGACGCGAACGCGGCGAGGAGGAGCGTGGAGGAGGGGCTCTCGGCGGAGCTCGCGAGGCGATACTTCGCGGTGAGGCTCGCCGCCCGCGCCGTCTCCGTCCGCACCGAGGTGCTTGCCGGCCTCGACGAGCACGTGAGGAGCGCGCGGCGGCTCGAGGAGGAGGGCTTCCTCTCCACGGCCGAACGCCTCCACGCCGACGTCGCGCGGACGGACGCCGACCGCGAGCTGAAGGCCTCCCGGCACGACCTCGCCCTCGCCCGGGAGGCGCTCGCGAGCCTCCTCTCGCTCCCGGCGGAGGAGTCGGACGCGCTCGTCCCGACGACGCCCCTCTTCGTCCTGGCGACGCTCCCTCCCCTCGACGAGCTGAAGCGGACGGCCCTCGACGCGAACCCCGCGCTCGCGCGCCTCTCCGCCACGTCCGACCTCGCGGGGGCGGGCCTCGCGGGCGAGAAGGCCCGCTGGTACCCCGAGCTCGCCGTCTTCGGCTACCGCGAGCTCTACAAGGGAGGGCTCACTCTCCTCGACCCGGTCTGGGCCGCGGGCGTGACGGCGCGCTGGACGCTCTTCGACGGACTCTCGCGCGAGAAGGGGATCGTCGCGGCGAGAGAGCGCGTCGCGCGCGTCGACGAGCTGACGAAGCGGGCCCGACGCGACGTCGAGACCCTCGTCGAGAAGAAGTACCGCGAGGCGAGGAAGGCGCAGGAGCAGGCCGAGGCCTTCGAGACGGCCCTCTCCCTCGCGCGGGAGAACCTCCGGGTCCGCTCGCGGGCCTTCGAGGAGGGAGTGGCGACGTCGCTCGACGTCGTCGACGCCAGGAACTCCCTCGCCAGGGTCGAGCTCGGGAAGCTCGCGGCGGCCCGCGACTTCGACGTCGCGCTCGCCGAGCTGCTCGAGGCGGCCGGGCAGACCGAACAGTACGAGGCGCTCCGCGCGGGCGCCTCCGGAGACGTGGAAAAGTGAAAGACAGAACGAAGGGAATCCTCGCCATCGTGGCCGGCGTCGTCGTCCTCGGCCTCCTCGGCCTGGCGGCGCTCCTCCTCTCCCGCCCCGCCCCGGAGACGCTCCAGGGCGAGGCGGACGCGACGAAGGTCGACGTGGCCG
>CAZNSS010000263.1:0-5953 GCA_964575465.1 uncultured Holophagales bacterium
GGTGGCCGGTGCCACGGGGTCCGTCCTCCGGGTGACGCCGGCCCGCGAGAGCTCGCGAAGGCGGCCCGGCGCCCCCCTCCGGCTCGCCGGACGGATCGTCGGAGCGCGCCTCGAGGAAGCGGAAGCCGCCTGCTTCGAAGGAGGCGTCTCCGTCCGCGTCTGCGCGACGCCCGACGCCCAGCTCGCCGCGTGGGGAGAGAACCTGCCCCTGCTCATCGCCATCGGCCTCGGCTTCGGGGCCGGTGCGGCGGCGCTCGTCCTCCTCGCGGGTTCGCCCGGCTCGGCGCTCATCCGCCAGCTCCGGGGCGCCGTCCGCCGGGGGGAGCTGGAGGTCCGGTACCTGCCGGTCGTCGACGTCCGCTCCGGGCGCTGCGTCGGCGCCGAGGCCCTGCTCCGCTGGCGCCACGCGCGGGAGGGGCTCCTCTCGCCCGACCTCTTCATCGCCCTCGCGGAGGAGACGGGCCTCATCGTTCCGATCACCGAGTGGCTCATGCGGCGCGTCGGGAAGGACCTCCCAGACGGTCTCCCGGAGCCCGAGCGATTCCACGTCTCCATCAACCTCGCGGGAGCCCACCTGCGCGACCCGCGGACCTTCGGCTCGATCCTGCGCGCGTTCGAAGGCTCGAGCCTCGCGCCTTCGAGCCTCGTCTTCGAGGTCACCGAGCGCGAGTTCATCGACGACGAGGGAGGGACGGCCCGGAACGTCCTGGAGGCGATCCAGGCGTGGGGAGCGAAAGTGGCGCTCGACGACTTCGGGACGGGCTTCTCGAACATCGCGACGCTGCGCCGCTTCCGGCTCGACCACCTGAAGATCGACAAGAGCTTCGTCGAAGGGATCGGCACGGGCTCGGTCGCCGAGACGGTCATCGACGCGATCGTCGACCTCGGCCAGAAGCTCGACATGACGGTCGTCGCGGAGGGGGTCGAGCGGCAGGAGCAGATCGACTACCTCGTCACGCGCGGGGTCTGCCTGTTCCAGGGTTTCCACTTCTCGCTTCCCCTCACGCTGAAGGGCCTCGTCCGGTTCGTCGAGGACCGGGCCGGCTCGAGCGGCGAGGAGGCAGGGGCGCTGGCCGGGGCCGCCGCGGACGCCGGCGCCGTGAACGCCTGATCGGACGTCTCCCGCCGCTACTGCCCGACGATCCTCACCGTGCTCGTGGCCGGAAGGTCGCGGGCGGACTGGAGGAGCGAGAGGAGCTGGGCGGTGATGGCCAGCGACTGCATCGAGCGGCCCCCGTCGCAGTCGCCGGTGCCTCGCGGGATCGCCCAGCGGTCGCCGTCGTAGCGGACGGCGACCTCGTTCCCGGAGCACGCGCCCGCCGGGCGCACGGCGAAGAGGCGCCGCTCGCTCGCGGCCTGGCCACCGCGGCGCGGCCGGATGACGACCTCGCGCTCCGGGCGGGCGAGCTCGCCGAGGTAGTGGAGGATCGACTGGGGAGACCGCATGACGATCCGTCCACGCGACTCCCCCGGGGCCTTCGTGGTCGCGGCCTCCACCGCTCCCCGGGAATCGTAGAGGCGAAGGGGGGTGCCGGACCCTGCCCCGCACTCCCGCGGCTCGGCGACGGCGAGACGCATCTTCGTGGAGGTCTTCTCGAGCTGGAAGGTCCCGTCGGCGAGCGGCCGGAGGCGGAGGGGAGAGGACGCCATCTGGACGAGCGTCGGGAGGCGGCGGGCCTCGGCGGCGTCGACCGGCGGGCCGATCTTCTCGGTGCGGTAGTCGTCGAACTCCCAGCGGCCCGCGTCGGCGAGGTCGTCGACGAGCGAGCGGAACGCGGCGAACGAAGGCTCCGTCGGGTCGTTCTCGAGCGACCGGAGCGCGCCGTCGCACTCCAGCTCGACCCGGTCGACGACGAGGTAGAGGAGGACCTCCCGGTTGTACCCCTGGTCCCAGAAGTACTCGAGGATTTCCGTGCTGACGGGGGTCATGATCCCGCGCGTGAACTCCTGCGAGTCGAGGACCGCGACGTCGAACGTGGGGGAGTCGGTGAAGCCGAAGCTCGGCGAGAAAGCCTGGACGTCCGGTGCCGCCGAGCCCGTGGATGCCGCCGCGCCGATCCGCGACTCCGCCCGGACGCTCCCGGTGATGCGGGAGAGGCCGGTGAAGACCATCGGCTTCCGGTCCCGGGCCCGGAGGACGTTCATCAGGAGCATCTCGTTCCGGGCGGTCTCCGCCGCCGTGTTGTAGTCCACCGCGCGGCCCGAGAGGGCGCCGCCGGAGACGCACCCGGCGAGCAGGAAAGTGGCCGCGGCGGAGAGGAGGCGGGGAAGGACGCACGGGCTTCTCATCGGCCGAACCTCCGGAAGGGTCACTTCTTCAGGTATCCCGTCAGGATCTTCACGAGGCCGACGGGGACCTCGGGCCTCTCGCGCATGAGCTGCCAGAAGGGCTCGCGGTAGATCCTCAGGGCGAGGACCTCGCTCTCGGCGGTGCAGGTCACGGACCGGGGGTCGCCCGTCAGGATCGAGAGCTCGCCGATGACGTCGCGCGAGCCGAGGCGCTTGCCGGTCGCGACCCCTCCGGCGGAGATGCCGATCGAGCCCTCGACGATGAGGTAGAGGGCGTCCCCGGCGTCTCCCTCGCGGATGACGACGTCGCCGGCCTGGAAGGAGACTTCCTCGGCGATCGGCAGCAGGGCGGCGACGTCCTCGGCGGGGATCTCCCGGAAGAGGGAGACCTGCTTGAGGAAAAGGACCTTCTCGAGCGGCGCGAGCGGCATCCGGTCTTCTCCTTCACTTCCCGTGGCGGCTCCGGGCGCCGCCGCCCGGAGCGCGTGTCTCGCGGTCCCGCTGACGATCGGGTCTTCCGAGGAGAGCTCCCGCTCGATCCGCGCCCGGAGGTCCGGACTGGAGGACCGGCCCGCCGAAGCGACGGCGCAGGCCCGGATCCACGCGTCCGGGCTCGCGAGGAGCCTCCCGACGTGAGCTTCGGGGGCCTGGCGCTCGAGCCCGAGAAGCCTCGCGGCTTCCTGTCGCTCGGGCGGCGTGCCGCCGACGTAGGGCACGAGGACGTCCTTCTCCGCCTGGGCCACGTTCTCGATGAGCTCGATGGCGTTCGCCCGGAGTCTCGCGTCGGCGTGGCTCATCGCCTCCCGGAGCGGCCCGAGGGCGAGGCGCGGGTAGAGGAGCGTGACCAGGGTGAGGACGCGGTCCTGGTCCCGGCGGATTCCGGCCTCGAGCGCGTCGAGGAGGAGGGGGTGGGCGGAGTCCCCCTCGACGTCCGCGAGCGTCAGGCGGCGCTCGAACGCCGCCCGGATCTCCTCGCGGAGCTGCGCGCGGAGATCGGCGGGCGAGAGGGCCGGGACGTGGCCGTTCTCACGGCGGGTCACCATCGCGCCGTAGGCCGCCGCTCGGACCCGCTCTTCCCCGTCGAAGGCCAGGGCCGCGAGGTGCGGCGAGGCGGAGGCGTTCGCCGACCCGAGCGCCCGAACGAGGGCGACGCGCGACGGGGTGCCGAGCGTGGAGTCGCGCGAAAGCTCCGCGAGACGCGCCGGATCCGAGGCCGTGCTCGCGATCAGCGCCCTCACGGCGGCGCCCCGGGAGGACGGGTCGTCGAGCGCCTTCCGGAGCGCCGGCACGAGCTCGGGCGCCGCGAGGCTCTGCGCGGCCCGGAGAGCGGCGGATCGGACCGAGGGAGCGGCGTCTCCCAGCAGCTCCTCGATCGGATGGAAGAAGCCCGGCACGGCGAGCTCGCCGAGGATCTCGGCGCCCTGCCGGCGTTCCTCCTCCCGTGGCGAGACGAGGAGGTCCTGGAGCGGGCGGCCGGCGTGGAGGAGGCCGCCGAGACCCCCGTGCCGGATCAGTGCGACGATCGCCGAGCTGCGCGTCGAAAGGCTCGGGTCCTGGAGGCGGGGAACGACGACGGGGACGGCGGCGGCCCCCGACAGCCGGCAGTACGCCGCGATGGCCGAGGCGCGGGCGGAGTCGACGGGGTCGTCCATGAGGGTCCGCAGGTGGTGGGCGTGGCGCGTCGCGCCGCGCTCGGCGAGGTAGGACGCGGCCTCGGCCCGCACCGCGGGATCGGAATGCGACGTGAGGGGCGCCACGAGGTCCGACCAGTCCGAGCCGGTGGCGCTTCTCGCGACGGAGAGCGTGTGGAGGACGCGAAGGCCGTCGCTCTCGCCGAGCGCGGACCTGAGGACGCGCGCGCTCGTCTCGTCCGACAGGTCGACGGACCCCCGCCCCAGCTCGAGCCGCCGCATCACGAGGCTCGCCGAGAGGGCGTCGACGTAGTGGCGCGTGGCGCGGTGGACGAGAGCGACCCACGTCCCGGAGAGGAGGAGGAGGGGAACCGTCCAGGGGAGCACGTGCGTGCTCCCGGTCCGGCTCACCCCGAGGAACGCGAGGCCGAGGAGGACCGCGAGCACGGGCTTGAGCGTGCCGTCGACCACCGCCTTCGCGCGGGTCCGCTGTCGCGAGGTGAGCGGCAGGTAGAGGAGGTTGAACGCCGAGTCGTTGATCGTGTACTTGAAGGAGATGTCCGCGGCCCGCGGGAGGGAGATCGCCCAGAGGGCACCGCCGGTCACGAGGCCCGCCACGCCGCCCAGGGCGACCGAGGCGGGAAGGACGAGGAGGGCGGCGAGGACGCCCCACCTCTCCATGAGCCGCCCCGCGACGGCGAACTGGACGAAGAGCCCGACGGCGCCGGCGGCGACGCGGAAGTTCGAGAGGAATCGAACCATTCCCTTCGCGTCCCCGCCGTAGGCCGACTTCAGCGTCAGGTCGAGCTGGTAGTCGGCGATCGTCCCGACGAGGGCGACGACGACGAGGGCGGCCCCGAGCGTCCTCGTCAGGGGCGAGGCGAGGACGGACCGGAGGTCCGCGAAGAAGCCTTCTCCGGCACCCTCGGCGGCACCGGCGTCGCGCACGGAGGGCGCCGGCTCGTGCCGGGCGTGACGGGCGCTGAGGCGCTGGACGATGGCCCAGCAGCCGAGGACCGCGAGCGCGATGACGAGGAGCAGGTCGGCAGGGCGCACCGCTGCCGCGAGCCGGCCGAGGAAGAGGCCGAAGGCGACGTTCGCGACGACGCTCCCGCCGGAGATGACCCCGAAGAGTCGCTTGGCCTCGCGCGCGTCGAAGACGTCGCCGGCGATCGTCCAGAAGACGATCATGACGACGTTTCCCGCCGCGTCGAGCATCACGGCGAGGGTCAGGAGGAAGGCGAGCGTCTCGCCGACCGGTGTCGCCATCAGGATCCGGCCCAGGACGACGGCGGCGACGATGGGTCCGAAGGTCGCCGTGACGAGCTGCCGGGGCGTGAGCCGCCGGGCGGCGCGCCCGTGGAGGGCCACGGCCGCGACGAGGGCGACGGGAGGCAGGACGAATCGGAACGGGATCGCCCAGGGCGGGAGGGAGCTCAGGAAGAGGGATCGACCCACGACCTGGCCGGTGATGACGACGCCCCCCACCGCGAGGAGCGAGAAGGCGAGCATGAGCCCGACGCGGGCTCCCTCGCCGGGCTGGATCCTCAGGACCGTCTCGAGGGCGGACGCTCGCCGCGAGCCGTTCACGAGCCCTCCGCGCGATGCGGGAGATGCGAGGCAGCGGCGGCGGACCGTCGGAACGGCAGGACAGCTTTCATTCGGGCGAGACGGCGGATTCTGCCACGGCGTCTCAGAATCGCGAGCCGCCCCGTGCCGCGCGTCCGCACGGCCCCGCGGATCGCCGCCCGGTCAGCTGAATCCCTGGAGCTTCTTGAGGGCGGCCTGCTTGAGAGCCATGCTCGTCGCGGCACCGCGCGAGATGTTCCGCACCTCCGTGTCGGGGAGGGTGTGGAGGATGCGCATCGCGAAGGCCGGCGGGGTCTTCGCGTTGTGGACGAGGGCGACCCGCACCTCGAGATTCGAGAGCCACTGCGTCGACTTCACGATCGCCTCGGCCGTCTGGAAGCTCAGGAAGGGCGACTTCGCGATCCGGATCACCTCGTCGGCGGTGAGGCGCGGGTTCTTCAGGA
>CAZNSS010000264.1:0-5949 GCA_964575465.1 uncultured Holophagales bacterium
CCCAGCCGAGGACGAGGGGCGTCACGACGGCGCCCGCGGCGCCCGCCGTCCCGCCTCGGGCCCCCTGGACGAAGAGCGGGACGAACGTGTCGACGCCGTAGATCGTCGTCCCCAGGAGGAGGCCGCCGACGTACGGCGTCGCAGTCTCCGGCCGGGTGAGGAGCTCCGGCGGGACGAGAGGGTGCTCCCGGCGCCGCTGGAGGCTCGCGAACGCGGCGAGGAGGAGGCTCGCCGCGAGGAGGAGGACGGCGCGGGCCGCGAGGCCGGGCGAGCCCGGGCCCGCACGGTGGAGGACCGAGAAGAGGAGCGAGCTGACGCCCGCGCCGAGGAGGAGCGCCCCCGCGAGGTCGACCGGGTCGCTTCGGCTCTCCCGCGACTCGACCATCTGCGTCGCCACGAGGGCGAAGGCGACGAGGCCGAGCGGCAGGTTGATCGTGAAGATCGAGCGCCAGCCGAAGGTGACGGTGAGGAACGCGCCGAGGAGCGGCCCGACGAGGCTGGCGAAGCCCCAGACGCCGCTGAAGAGGCCCTGCACCTTCGCGCGCTCCTGCAACGTGTACAGGTCGCCCGAGACGGTGAGGGCGATCGGCATGAGGCCGCCCGCCCCGAGGCCCTGGAGCGCGCGGGCGGCGATGAGCCACGTCATCGACCGGGAGAGAGCGCACGCCAGCGCGCCCGCGAGGAAGAGCGCGGTGGCGATGAGGAGCATCCTCCGGCGGCCGTAGAGGTCGGCGAGGCGGCCGAAGAGAGGCATCGAGATCGTCGAGGTGAGGAGGTAGACCGAGAAGACCCACGAGTAGAGGGAGAGCCCGTGGAGGTCGCCGATGATCGTCGGCATCGCCGTCGAGACGACCGTCGACTCGAACGACGCGAGGGCCGTGACGAGGAGGAGAGCGAACGTCACGGCGCGGCGGCGACGCGGGTCGAACCGGGGCGGGGCGTCGGTCATCGCGAGGGAGGAGGCGCCGGGACCTCCCAGACGTCGACGCCGTCGACGGTCGCCACGAAGCGGAGGCGCGACCGGAGCGCGGCCATGGCGTGCGCCTTCGAGGGGTCGGGCGCGTAGGTCAGGAGCGAGAGCGGGGTCCCGCCGCCGAAGGCGGGCGTGGCGAGGAGCCACCGGATGCCGTTCTCGTGGAGCCGCGCCAGGAGCCGGTCGGGCCCCTCGCCGTTCCGGACCCAGATCGTGAGCGGGGCCTCGTTGATGAGCCCCTCGACGACCCACGGCCGCTCGAAGTAGACCGGCCCGGGGAAGTCCCCGACCATGACGCCGCCCGGGGGGAGCCCGTTCACGTAGACCGCGGCCCGGTAGCCCGGGATCGTCCGGGCGAGGTACTCGGATTTCGTCGAGCTGCCGAAGACGTAGTCGGCCGCGCCGAAGTTCCGGGCCTGGAACTGCCACGAGGCGACGATGCCGGGCAGCGCGAGGGGGATCGCGAGCCAGGTCGCCTTCCCCGCGAGGAGCCTGGGAAGGACCGCCGCCGCCGCCAGGGAGAGACCCCAGAGCATCGGGAGGAGGTACCGCGTGGGCGGACTGCTGAACGCGGCGTAGACGAGGAACGGGAGGGCGAGGAGAGCCGCGTGCCGGACGAGGCGATCGCGGATTCCGAAGAGGAGGAGGAGGAGCCCGGCCAGGTTGTGGATCCCGGCCGTCTCGTCGTCGTCGCCCGACTTCGGGGTGGTCCAGACGATCCCGAGCGGCCCCGCGTTCTTCCGGTTGAAGGTCGCGAAGTGGTTGTAGACCTCCGTGCCGACGCCCGGGAGGGGCTTTCCCGCGAGGAGGTAGCCGACGGGGAAGACGGGGTCGCCGAGCCCGACGACGTTCCTCACGAGGAAGGGCGCGAGGACGGCCGTCGAGCAGGCGCAGATGACGGCGAGCGCGCGGATCCGCGTGCCGCGGGGACGCGCGGCGGAGAAGGCGATCGCGAGCGCCGCCGCTGCCGGGCCGACCGTCAGCTTCGTCGCGAGGGAGGCTCCGAGCGCGAAGCCGACGAGAACGGGACGCTCCCTTCGGAGCACGAGCGCGAAGGCGGCCACGAGGTGAAAGAGGGCGATGTGGTCGATGAAGCCGGTCCCGGCGATCACCTCGACGGCGGGGCAGGCGAGGAAGAGGAGGGGACCGGCGAGCGCCGCCCCGCGGCTCTTGCGGCCCCGGTGGAGCGTGAGCGCGAGGAGGAGGACGGACGCCGCGAGAAAGCCGGCGTGCAGGAACTTGGCGACGTCGTGCGACCTCACGACGACGCCGACGAGGTAGAGCGCGTCGCCGAGCGCCGGGTAGGCGCCCGTCACGTCCCACTCGTAGAGGAAGATCCGGCCCGTCAGTACGTAGAGCTTCGGGAGCGCGACGTGGTAGCGGATCCCGTCGTTGTCGACGAGCGGGGTGCAGAGGGAGAAGGCGAGCGGGAGCGCCGCGACGAGGAGCGCCGCCGAGAGGACCGGCGAGGAGCGGGCGAGGGCGACGCACCGCCGGCCGATGCGGAGAAGGAGCGCGGCCCACTCGCGGAGAGACCGGAGCGAGAACGCCGCGAGCGCGAGCCAGACGAAGGGGAGCACCTTCGTCCCGACGAGGCTTCCGACGACCCACGTCGTCCATCCCAGGAACGAAGCTCCGAGGGAGAGCGAGACCCCGAACCGCGTGACGGACGAGGCGGGGCGGAATCGTGCCGGGAGGAGGGCGAGGCCGAGGAGGCCGAAGCCGAAGAGGAGAAGAACCGCCACGGCGCCGTTCGCTCCGGCCGCGGCGAGAACCGATGGCGTCGCCGACACTCGCGCGAGTATAGGACCGCCCCTCCGGCGCGCCGGCGTCGTACGATGCGGTCGCGTGAGGATTCCGGAGGTCGAGGAACGACCGGGGGAGGGAGCGACGCTCCCGGCGTCCCCCCTCGGGCGACTCGCTCCGGCGGAGCTCGCGAGCTTCGACGGCGGCTCGAGGGAGAAGGTCGAGGTCCTCGTCCCGGAAGGCGTCGGCGGGCTCCGCCTCACCGGTACGTCGGGACCGCGGAGCTGCCGCGGAGGCGGCTTTTCCTACGCCCCGGCAGGGTTCGGGCGGGGCGCCATGACGGTCGACCATCGCCGCCTCAACCGGATCCTCTCCTTCGACGAGGTTTCCGGAGAGGTCGAGTGCGAATCGGGGACGACGCTCGGCGCGCTCCACGCCTTCCTCGGGCCGCGCGGCTTCTACCTGCCGGTGCAGCCCGGCTACCCCGGGATCACGGTCGGCGGCTGCATCGCCGCCGACGTCCACGGGAAGAACCAGTACCGCGACGGGACGTTCCGTGCGCACGTCCGCTCCCTCCGGCTCTACCACCCGAGGCACGGCGAGGTGGAGGCCTCGCGGGAACGGAACGTCGAGGCCTTCGAGCTGACCTGCGGCGGGCTCGGCCTGACGGGTTCGATCCTCTCGGCGACTCTCCGCGCCGCGCACCTCCCGGCGCGGCGGATCGAGATGGTGCGTCGCCCTCTCGCGGCGTTCGGCGGCGTCCTCGAGGCGCTCGAGGAGGCCGCGCCGGAGGCCGACTTCCTCTACACCTGGCACGACGTCACGCGGGGCGGGCGGTCGTTCGGGATGGGCTTTCTCGTGGAGGGACGGTTCGTCGCCGACGGCGAGGCACCACGCGAGGAGCCGGAGCCGACGTGGCGACGGATGACGGCCGAGACGCGCGGCCGCGCCTTCCCGCCCCTCCTCAACTCCCTGACGGCCGCCCCCTTCAACCGGGCCTGGGGCGTCGCCCAGCGGCTCTCTCCGGCGCGGACGCGGGTCGGCGTCTTCGACTTCCTCTTCCCGGTCGCGCGGAAGGCGCTCTACTTCCACCTCTTCGGCAGGCGAGGGTTCCACGAGATGCAGTGGATCGTCCCGCGCGACGCCGTGCCGAGCCTCGGCCGCGACCTCCCCGTCCTCCTGCGGCGGCGTCGTGCCCCCGTGACGCTCGCCTCGTGCAAGCTCTTCCGCGGGGAGCCGTCGCTCGCGAGGTTCGACGGCGAAGGGCTCTGCCTCGCCCTCGACTTCCCCCGCGACGCCGGCTCGGCCTCGCTCGCCGCGGAGCTGGACCGGCTCGGGATCGCCCTCGGCGTCGTGCCCAACGTGAACAAGGACTCGCGGCTCCCCGCCGAGGTGGCGGAGGCCGGGCTTTCGGGCCTCCAGGAGCTCCGCGGCCGGCTCCGGTCCTGGGACCCCGAACGGCTCTACCGGTCGGAGCTCTCCGCGAGGCTCGGGCTGTGAACCGGGTCTCCGGCACGGGCGCCCGGGCACGGCCCGGCGTACTCTTCGGGGCGGTGCATCGGTGACCGAGCTCCCCCCCGACCGGATCAGCCTCTTCTTCCCGGTCTACCGGGACGAGAGGACGATCGAGCGCGTCGCCACGAAGGCGCTCCGCGTCCTCGGCGAGCTGACGGGTGATTTCGAGATCATCGTCGTGAACGACGGCTCGCCGGACCGGGCGGGCGAGATCGCCGACGAGCTCGCGCGGCAGAGCCCGCGGGTCCGCGTGATCCACCACGGGACGAACCTCGGCTACGGACGGGCGCTCCGGACCGGCCTCGAGGCGGCGCGCTACGAGTGGATCGCCTTCACCGACGGGGACGACGAGTACGAAGTGGAGGACCTCCGGAAGCTCTGGAGGCTGCGCGACCGGTACGACCTGATCCTGACGTTCCGGTACGCGAAGAGGTACGGGAGCGCGCGGATCTTCATCTCGTGGGTCTACAACAACGTCCTCCGATCGGTCTTCCGGACCCGCTACCGCGACATCAGCTGCGGCCTCAGGCTCATCCGCCGCGAGGTGGCCGCCGAGCTCCCCCTCCGGTCGTCGAGCCCGTTCATCGGGGCCGAGATCGCGATCAAGACGATGCTGAAGGGGTTCCGGGTCGGAGAGGTGGGAATCCAGACCTTCCCGCGCGAGTTCGGGCACGGCTCCTCGACGAGCCTGAAGAACATCCTGGCGACCGTTCGCGACATGCGGGCCGTTTACCGGGAGGTCTTCTCTCCCGCGTACGACCGGCCGCTGAACCGCTGAACCCGGAGGGATGGGTTGCCCCGGGAGGGGCGGGCCCCGATGCTAAACTGCGAGACCGTCTCACCGGGAACCGGCGGATCGTCCCTTGCAAGGTGCGGCGCCGGCCGGGAGCAAGGAGCCGCGATGTTCCTGAAGCGATTCGTCAACGACCCCATCCACGACTACAGCCGCGAGGAGAGCGTCCGCGGCGTCGCCAGGGCCGTCGAGGCGGTCCGGGCGGGCTTCGGCAGGACCTGGCCCGCCGTCATCGACGGCAAGCCCGTCGAGACCGTGAAGACGATCGCCTCCACCTGTCCCTCGGACCCCTCGATCGTCGTCGGCCGCGTCTCGAGCTGCTCGAAGGGCGACGTCGACCGCGCGATGGCCGCAGCGAAGAAGGCGTTCGTCACCTGGTCGCGGACGAACCCGGAGGAGCGTGCCGAGACGCTCCTGAAGCTGGCCGCGAAGATGCGCGAGCGGCGCTTCGAGCTCCTCGCCCTCCTCGCCTTCGAGATCGGGAAGGACTGGTACGAGGCCGACGCCGAGATCGCCGAGGCGATCGACTTCTGCGAGTACTACGCCCGGCTCGCACTGACCCACTTCCAGTACCACCCGCTGACCCGCGTCTCGACCGAGGACAACTGTTACTACTACATCCCGCTCGGCGTCGGTGCGGTCGTCACCCCGTGGAACTTCCCGCTCGCGATCCTCACGGGAATGACGATGGCTGCCGTCGTCGCGGGCAACACCGTCGTCCTCAAGCCGAGCTCCGACACGCCGGTCCTCGCGGCGTGGATGGTCGAGATGGCCCACGAGGCGGGCGTCCCCGCCGGGGTCCTCAACCTCGTCCCCGGCTCGGGCGGCGAGATCGGCGACTACATGGTGACGCACCCCGACGTGAGGTTCGTCTCGTTCACCGGGTCCGCCGAGGTCGGCCTCCGGATCAACGAGATCATCG
>CAZNSS010000265.1:0-5942 GCA_964575465.1 uncultured Holophagales bacterium
GACCATCTGCTCGTTGATCAGCGTCGGGTCGCCTCCCTTCGCCAGGTCCTCGAACCGCAGCTCCTTCCTCTGCCCCTCTCGGAGCGTGACGAAGCGCGACTGGACGAGGTGCATCCGGCTCGGGAGGACCGGGAGCGGCCTCAGCTCGCCGTCGGAGAAGCTTCCCGACGTCGCCGTCACCTTGAACGCGACGGTGCGGACGCCGACAGGGGCCGCCAGGGTGAAGGTCTCGTTCGTGCCGCCGCCCGCCGGCACCGTGATCGCACGCCTGGTGTCGTTCGGCGTGAGCCCGAAGCGTGCCGAGAGGTCCTCGTTCGTCTCGGGGTCGAGGACCTGGAACGCGAGGCTCCCCGCAAGCGTGCCTTCGGACGCGTTGTTGACGACCACCTTCAGCTCGGCCCGGTCCCCCTCGCGCAGGAAGCGCGGGACGTAGGGGCGAACCATCAGCTCCTTGACGCTCCTGGTCTCCTTCTTCAGCGAGCCGCCCCGCAGGTCCTTCGTCACGGCGTGGAGCCAGACGTTCCAGGACGTGACGGAGTCGGGGACGGTGAACTCGATCGACGCGGAACCGTCGGCCCCTGTCAGCAGCTGCGGCGTCCAGAACGCCGTCTCGGCGAAGTTGCTCCGGAGGGCAGGGGGCTCGCCGGCGGCCGGGGCCGCGCCGCCCGCGTCCTTCTTCTTGTCGGCGAGCGCATCGAGCTCCTGCTTCGCCTCGCGACTCGCCGTCTGTGGCGCGGGCGCTGCCGCCGGCGCGGGTACGGCTTCGTTCATCGCCATGCTCTCGGCGGCCATTCCGGCCCCGACCGCGCCCTTCATCATCATCCGCCGTCCACGCGCACCCGGCCCGCCGATACCGTAGCGGTCGAGCTCCTTCAGCCGGTCCGGCAGGAGCGAGGGGGCCGACGGGGTCGACGCAAAGCTCCCGGTGACCCACTGGGCCCACGCGGGGCCGAGCGTCGCGCGCGTCCACGGGGTCCCCGTGCGCGACGGGTAGAGGGAGAGGACCGAGGGCGGCTGGTGGGGCGCGAAGACGTCGAGGCTCCGGTCGTACATGTAGCCGAGGAGCTCCGCCGTCCCGGCCTCCACCGGCTTGCCGGAGGGAGACTTCACGGTGACACGCCACGTCTCGCGCGTCCCCGGCCGGATCCTGTCGCGGAACGACGAGAACTCGAGCTTCAGCTCGCGGTCGTCCCACGGGACGAAGACCGCCGCGGTCTGGCTCATCCACTGGTGGTCACGCAGGGCGGAGAGGGTGACGCCGAAACCGCCTCGATCCTCCTCCGTCACCGGTATTTCGACGAACGTCTTCCCCTCGCCCGCCTGCAGGATCGTGCGCGAGAGGAGCTTCCCCGCGCGGAACCGCTCGAGGAGCATCTCCTGGCCCGGGAGGCCGGAGGTCGCGAGGAGGCGCGCCGTCTCCCCGACGTGGACGAGGCCCGACTCGGAGAGGAGGACGAGCGGAACGGCCGGCGTCGCCTTCCCTCCGGCGACGAGAAAGTCCCGGAACGTCTCGTACGGCGCCCCGAAGTCGTCCACGGTGGAGTACCGCAGCCGCCAGGCGCCCGGCGCGAGCTTCCCGAGGTCGACCCTTGCCGCGCCGTTCTCGCCGTGGATCGCCTCGCCCCGCCCCTTCTCGGCCCCGTCGCGAAAGTCCCGGAGGACCCCCTCGAGCTGGTAGGCGGTGTCCCAGCGGGGACGGAGCGCGTCGCCCGGCGTCTTGTACGAGCCCCCCTCGGGGGCGCCCCCGTCGCCTTCCTGCGAGCCTCCGCGGCGCGGGAGATCGGCCGGGAGCGGTGTCGTCGGCGGCGGGACGAGCGCGACGAGGCGCCACTGTCCCTTCCCCGCACGCGGCGCGCCGTCGAGGCTCGACCGCGTGATCGTCGCGGAGGCCGGCTCCCCTTCCCTCTGGAACGCGCTGGCGAAACCGAGGCTCGCCTCGACCGAGACGAAGCCCAGCCGTACCGAGCGGTTTGCGCTCCGCGTCTCGCCTCCCTCGTCGACGACGTCGGCGTTCACCGCGTAGCGCCACGACACCTCGCTACGCTTCTCCGCCGTCTCGTCCGCCTCCGGCGTGAAGGAGACGGTGAACGTCCCGTCGGCACCGAGCTTCGTCGCGCCGGAGGCGATCGTCTGGGCCTTGGCCGGCGAGCCCCAGCCCCAGAAGGACCACCACCACGGGTAGACCGTCTCGCGCGTGACGCGCCACCTCACGTCACCCGTCGCGACGGGCAGGCCGAAGTAGTACTTCGCCTCCCCGGTGAGGACCGCCTTCCGGTTGAGCCGCATCGGCTCCTTCGGCTCCTTGAACGCCACCTCGAACGTCGGCCGCTTGTACTCCTCGACCCTCACGCTGGCGCTCCCGGAGAGCGAGCTCTCGAGGCGCCAGCCTCCGAGGAGCCGCCCCGTCGGGACGACGATCTCGCCGGCGGCCGTCCCGAAATCGTTCGTCGTCGCGGTGACCGTCTCGACCCTCTCGCCGTTCGGGTCGAGGAGCGTGACCGTGACCGGCGTCCGCGCGGCGGAGCGGAACTTCGCGTCCTCCATCGTCCCGTCGTAGGCGAGGACCTTCCAGAAGAGCTTCTGGCCGGGCCGGTAGATGCTCCGGTCGGTGTAGACCAGCGAGGCCGTCCTGCGGCCCGGCACGCCCTGGCGGTAGAACCCGAGCTGCTGGCCGTCGAAGGTGACGTGGGGCCCCTTCCTCGCGAGGAGGTGGAACGTGGTCCCGCTCTCCCGCGAAGCGAAGGAGACCGCGCCGTCGGCGTCCGAGGCCTTCACCTCGGCCCGGCGATGCCCCTCGCGCCAGTCGAAGCGCCAGAGCGCGACCTCGGCCCCCTCGACGGGCTTCCCGGTGGCGCCGGAGAGGACGCGCGCCGCCACGGCGCCCGTTTCGGCCTGGGGCCTCACGACGAGGACCAGGTCGGAGAGGAAGAGGTTCGTCCCGACGACGACGTTGTCGGAGCTGCCGAAGTCCTTCCGGGCGGAGGCGAGGACGACGTAGAAGCCGGGTTCCTTCATCGGGGGAGTCACGAACGTCCGGTGCGTCTCGTAGTCGGGCGTCGGGGGCAGGTCGACGGACCACTCCGCCGCCGGCTTCGTCGAGACGAGCTTCCGCATGTCGTCGCTCGTCGGGAGGGCCGACCAGTCCTTCGATCCCTCGATCCGCTTCTCGACGTCCATCTTCAGGGCGCGGAAGTGGAGCGCTTCGAGGTTCCGGTGCGAGACCTCGATCGAGCGCCTCGCCGGGCCGTCGACCGACATCGCCTGGAGCCTCACCTCGGGCGCCTCGATTGCCTTCACGATCGAGAGGCAGCGCTGGCCGCCGGGCGACGAGGGATAGGCCGCGCGCCCTTCCTCCGCCTCGCGGCGCGCGCTGACGCGGCGGCTCGGGCGGTTCCCTCGCTGGTGGAGGTCGGCCACCTCGGCCTTCCCCATCGCCCACCAGGAATCGGAGCGGAAGGCCGGCAGGCGGCCCTCGAGGTCCTTCCGGATCCGTTCCCGCTCCCGCTCCTCCGTGAACGAGGCCGAGAGCCTTCGCGCCCGCTCGAGTCGCGCCTCGAGCCGGGCACCCGGCCTCCCGGCCCCGGCGTGCCACGCCTCGAGATCGGAGAGGACGGCGCCGATCCTCACGAGGGGGTGGACGGCCGGCGAGGCGAGTTCGACCGCCGCGTCCTTCCCGCCGCCACCGGCGAGAAGCGTCCCGAGGTCGAGCCGCCAGACCTCGTTCGACTGCTCCGGCGTCCAGCCGGCCGTGTCGGCGAGGAGGTCGACGAGGAGGTAGCTGACGGCGTCGCGAAGGGTCCCGCGGATCTCCTTCGGGTAGCTGTTCGGATCGAGGACGAGCCCGGCGGCCGAGACGGGCTCCATGCCGAGCGCCCCCCTCGCGTCCCAGACCTCGAGGGCCGACTTCAGCGCCTCGGCCAGGATCTGCTCTCGCGTCCAGGCCTTCAGGTCGACGGCTCCCTTCGTGTCGACCCTCTCGCGTTTGCCGATCTCCCAGGAATAGGCGCGCTGGTACGTGACGAGGGAGTGCCCGTAGAGGAGAGACAGCTGCGCCCGCGAGAGGGCTCCCTCGGGCCACGGCTCTTCGCGGAGCCGCCGGACCGCCGTCTCGTAGCCGTGAAGCCCGATCCGGAGCTGGGTGACGGTGACGAGCGCCTTCGTCCAGTCGGCCTCGTCCCCCTTCGCCTTCGCCGCGGCGAGGATCGTCTCGGCGGCCTTCGCCGCCTCCTCGTACTTCTGCTCGCCCACGAGGCGGTCGACGTCCTTCCAAGAGGAACTGGCCTGAGGCACGGGCTTCACTCCCTTCTCCTTCCCCTTCGGCGGGGCGAGGGCGAGCGCGCCTCCGGCGAGGAGGACGACGACGGCGGAGAGGGCGAGGGCGGTCCTACGGCGGGGGCGCGGCTCGGTCGTCATGGCGAGAGCTTAGACCGCGAGCAGGGAGGAGAGTTCCCCGCGGCGAGGAAGATCACACCCGCCGATCGCCGCCCGGGGCCCGGGCCCCGGAATCGCGACTGTTACTAGAAGGCGATCGAGACGTACCCGAGGGGGCCTTCGTAGCCGTAGTCGATCTCGACGTCACCCTTGTCCTGGCGCTTCGTGACCTTGAGGTCCGTCGAGGACCAGACCGCCCCGATGCCGAAGTTCGGGGTGAAGAAATAGTCGAGCCCGGCCCGCCAGTCGAGCATCTTCCCCGTGTAGTCGGAGATCGTCGCCTTCATGTACTTCACTCGACCGGTCGCGAGGAACCCCGGGAGGAGCGTGTAGCGGAAGTGCGCGCCGACTGCGGGGATCGGGACGATCAGGTCGCTCGTCTCCCTCTGGGCCGACCCGGACTGGGAGCCCCCGCCCCCGGTCACCGTTCCCGAGAGCTCGAACTCCCACTTGTTCCAGAATGTCGAGGCGCCGAGCATCAGGCCGACCTCGGCCTCGCCCGTGTTGAGGAGCGAGTACGAGTAGTAGAGCTCGCCGACGTCGACGCGGGAGCTCGAGTCGAGGGTGGCTCCGGCGTGGTAGGTCTGGTCGCCGATGACGAAGTCCCTGTCCAGCCTGTGCGTCGAGCCCCGGCGAAACGTCTGGTAGGCGAACTCCATCCGCCCGCGCGGCCCGAACCTCCAGTACCCGTCCGTCCGAAAGGTCGTCCTGCTCGTGTCGTACCCGAGGTCGTCCTCGAAGCTGATCTCGGTCCCCGAGCCGTTCGCCGGGTCGAGCCGGAACGTCGTCGTGAAGTCCTGGAGGAAACCCCCGAAGTCCATCCGGAAGCGCTCGTTCATCCCCTTGACCTGCCCGTACGACTGCGCGAAGAGGGGCGAGGAGACGACGAGGGCCGCGAGGACCGCCAGGCGAGCGAGACGATGCATGGAATCCGACTCCTTTCCGCGCCGCGGGCGCCCGAGAAGAACTGCGTCATTGTGACAGAGCCCGTCCCCCCGGGTCTGGGGTCAGGCGTGAAATCGTGTATTAATGGCCCGGACGTCGTCGCTGCGCCAGGAGCCACTCCCAGAGCGCCGGGTCGGCGTAGGTCGTCGTCCACGAGTCGTGCCCCGCCTCGGGGTAGACGAACAGCTCCGCCGTCCCCCCGCACGCCTTCACGGCCTCGACGACCGTCTCCGACTCCGACAGCGGGACGACCGTGTCCTTCGCGCCGTGGTAGGCCTTCACCGGAACGTCCTTCAGCCGGCAGGCGCGGTCCGGAAGCGCGCCGCCGCAGACCGGGACGATCGCCGCGAAGCGCTCGGGAAAGGTCATCGCCAGGTCCCACGTCCCCCGCCCCCCCATCGACATCCCCGTCACCGCGACACGGTCCGAATCGATCCGGAGCCGGCGGGCCACGTCGTCGAGAAGCGCCGCGAGCGCGTCGGCCTGCCAGCGCTCCCCGTCCGGGCACTGGGGCGAGACGACGACGAACGGGAAGTCGTCGCGCGCGTCGAGGAACTTCGGCGGAC
>CAZNSS010000266.1:0-5914 GCA_964575465.1 uncultured Holophagales bacterium
AACCCGGCCGTCATCGCCGACCTCGTCGGCGACAACGTCGGCGACTGCGCGGGCCGCGGCGCCGACCTCTTCGAGTCGACGGCGGCCGAGAACATCGGCGCGATGATCCTCGGCGCGACCCTCGCGATGCTCGCCGAGAAGGCGAGCATGCCGTTCTCGGCGGGCATCGTCGGCGTCATGCTCTTCCCGCTCGTGGCACGCGCATTCGGCCTCCTCGCCGCGATCGTCGGGATCCTCGTCGTGAAGACGGACGAGGACGCCGACCCGATGGCCGCCCTGAACCGCGGCTACGCCGTGACGGCCGTTCTCGCGATCGCCGGTTTCGGCGTCGCGACGCGCTGGCTCCTCGCGAACCCCGCCGCCCCGAACGCCTGGTGGATGTTCTTCCTCTGCGGTGTCATCGGCGTCCTCACCTCCTGGGCCTTCGTCTGGATCACGCAGTACTACACCGAGTACCGCTACCGCCCGGTCCGGGAGATCGCGCGGGCCTCGCTGACCGGCCCCGCGACGAACATCATCTCGGGGATCGCGGTCGGCCTCGAGTGCACGCTCCTCCCGGTCCTGGCGATCTCCGTCGCCATCCTGTCCTCCTTCAAGCTCGGCGCGGCCGCGCTCCCCCACGGCGGCCTGTTCGGGACGGCCGTCGCCACGATGGGGATGCTCGGCACGGCGGCCTACATCCTCGCCATGGACACCTTCGGGCCGATCACCGACAACGCCGGCGGCATCGTCGAGATGTCGGGCCAGCCCGAGGAGATCCGCAGGAAGACCGACCGGCTCGACTCCGTCGGGAACACCACGAAGGCGCTCACGAAGGGCTACGCCATCGGGTCGGCCGCCCTCGCGGCGTTCCTCCTCTTCTCGGCCTACATGGACGAGATCCGCCTCTACCTCGGGGCGGCGGAAGGCTCGAAGGTCTTCCAGTCGGTCGACATCGCCAAGCCCGAGATCTTCGTCGGCGGCCTCCTCGGCGCGATGCTCGTCTTCTTCTTCTCGGCGCTCGCGATCAAGGCCGTCGGGCGGGCCGCCCAGGCCGTCATCGAGGACGTCCGGGCCCAGTTCCGGGAGAAGCCCGGGATCATGGAGGGAACCGAGAAGCCGGACTACGCGCGCTGCGTCGACCTCGTCACGGCCAGCGCGCTTCGCCAGATGGTCCTTCCGGGGGTCGTCGCCGTCGGGACGCCGATCGCCGTCGGGCTCGTGTTCCGCATGTTCATCCACGACGGCGACCGGACGATCGCGGCCGAGGCGGTCGCGGCGCTCCTGATGGTCGGGACGATCGCGGGCATCCTCATGGCGACCTTCCTCAACAACGGGGGCGGCGCCTGGGACAACGCCAAGAAGTACATCGAGTCGGGCGAGTTCACCTTCAACGGCCACGTCGTCGGGAAGCGGTCCGAGGCCCACAAGGCCGCCGTCGTCGGCGACACGGTCGGCGATCCGTTCAAGGACACCGCCGGCCCGTCCCTCCACGTCCTGATCAAGCTCCTCGCGACGATCACCCTCGTCCTCGCCCCCCTCTTCCTGTAGTCCCGGGGGCGCCCCGCCGCGTCCGGCGATCGAGCCCCAGGAAGGCCGCCCACCCGGGCGGCCTTCTCGTCTTCGGCGACCGGAAGGGACCGAGCGGACGCCGCGGGTCCGGGGGCGCGGCGGCGGGGCCGCGGGACGCGGTCAGAGGAGGAGGGCGAAGACCTCGTTCGAGAGGAGCACTCCCGTCCGGGTGAGCCGGACGCGCTCCCCGGCCCGGGCGAGGAGTCCCGCTTCGAACGCGTCGTCGAGGCGCGCGCCGTCCGAGGCGGAGAGGGTGTCACGCGCCTCCTCGAAGGCCCGCTCCGCCACGCCCTCGGCCATCCGGAGACCGAGGAGCACTCCCTCCCGGAGAGCCGAACCAGCGGGGAGCGTCTCCTCGGCGACGAAGGCCCTTCCCGTCTCTTCCACCGCCCTGAGGTAGGTCGCAATCGAACCGCTGTTCGTCCGCCGCGTCGTCCCGTCGAACGACGCGGCGGAGACGCCGAGAGCGACGACGGGTTCCCGCCTCCAGTACTTGAGGTTGTGGCGGCTCTCCTCCCCCGGCCTCCCCCAGCTGGAGGTCTCGTAGCGCGGGAGTCCGGCCGCCGCGCAGGCGTCGTCGACCTCCTCCCACCGCGCCGCCGTCTCCTCGTCCCCGGCGAAGAGGGAGGGCGCCTCCGCCCGCATCGCGACGAGCCGGGGCGCCTTCTCGATCTCCAGGAGGTAGACCGAGACGTGGCCCACGCCGGCCGCGAGAATCTCCTCCAGGCTCCGACCGAGGCTTTCCCGCGTCTGGCCGGGGATACCGATCATGAGGTCGGCCGAGACCCTCAGGCCGAGAGAGACGGCGCGCCGGAGCGCCCGGAGCGCCCCGGCGGCGTCGTGGCGGCGCTCGAGCGGCAGGAGCTCCGCGTCCCGGAGCGACTGGACTCCGAGGGAGAGGCGGTTCACGCCGAGGTCGACGAGCGCAGCGAGACGGTCCTCGTCGAGGTCGTCGGGGTTCGCCTCCGCCGTCACCTCGGCCCCGGAAACGAGCCCGAAGCTCTCCCGGAGCGCGTCGAGGACCCGGCGGAGGTTCGCGGGGTGGGCGAAGCTCGGCGTGCCCCCGCCGAAGTAGACCGTGTCGAACGGTCCCTCGACCTCTCCTGCCCGCGAGCGGGCCTCGCGAACGACGGCGTCGAAATAGGGTCCCTCCGTCTCGCGCCCGGTCACCGCCACGAACGAGCAGTACGTGCAGCGGTGGGCGCAGTAGGGAACGTGGACGTAGGCGCCGGGCGCGGCCCTCACGAGCCGAGGAGGGCGCGCAGGCGGTCGTCCCGCGACGGGGCCGCCGTCCTCCCGAGGAGGCGCTCCACGTACTTCGCGAGGACGTCGGTCTCGACGTTCAGGAGGTCTCCGGGGCGGCGCCGCGACAGCGTCGTGGCGCGATACGTCTCCGGGATGACGGCGACGCGGAGCTCCTCCGCGTCGAGGTCCGCGACGGTCAGCGAGATACCGTCGAGCGCGATCGAGCCCTTCTCGACGACCCAGCGCGCCCAGTCCGCGGCGATCCGGACGCCGAGGGTCCAGAAGCCGCCCGCGCTCTCGAGCCGGGTCAAGGCCGCCGTGGCGTCGACGTGCCCCTGGACGAAGTGCCCTCCGAGCCGCGCGCCGACGGCGAGCGCCCGTTCGAGGTTGACCGCGTCTCCCGGCCGGAGAGCCCCGAGGGTGGACCGCTCGAGCGTCTCTCCGGAGACGTCGAACCGGAGCGTTCCCGGGCCCGGCCCGGGGACCGCCGTCAGGCAGACGCCCGAGACGCAGATGCTCTCGCCGCGGCCGACGTCGCCGAACGAATCGGGCGCCTCCACGTCGAGGAGGGCGCCGCCCGACTGCCGGCGAAGGCCGCGGACGTTCGAGGCCGCCTCGACGAGACCGGTGAACACGCGCCGATCCTACGCCGGCCCGGGCCAGGCGACCCGGCCGCTCATACGGTATCCGTCTCCGAGCGGCACGACCTCGATTCCCGAGAGCCTCGGAGCGTCGGCCAGCCGCGCCGCCCCGGCTCCCGAAAGCGCCGAGGGCGCCTCCCGGCCGCCGAGGAGAAGCGGCGCGTGGTACCCCGTCACCCGGTCGGCGAGGCGGGCCTCCAGGAAGCTCCAGGCCGTCTCACCGCCCCCCTCCACGAGGAGCGACCGGACCTCGCGACGGCCCAGCTCCGCGAGGAACGCGGCCAGGTCGACGCGCCCGGGGCGCCCCGAAGGGAGCGACAGGACGCGGACCCCGCATTCCCGGAAACGGTCGAGCCTCGGGTCGGAATCCGGAACGGCCGTCACGAGCCACGCCTCGCCTGCCGCGTCCCGCGAGAAGACCTTCCTTTCCGCGCAGACGCGGAGGAGCCCGTCGAGGACGATCCGGCGGTGCGGCAGGATCGAGCGGTTCAGGCCCGCCCTCCGCGTCAGCGCCGGGTCGTCCGAGAGGACCGTCCCCGCGCCGACGACGATCGCGTCGCACTCCTCGCGCAGCCGCATCCCGTCGGCACGCGCCTCCTCACCCGTGATCCAGCGGCTCTCGCCGGTCACGGTCGCGATCCGGCCGTCCAGCGACGCGCCCCACTTGAGGTGGACGAAGGGACGTCCCAGCCTCGCGGAGACGAGGAACGGCTCGTTCAGCCGTTCCGCCTTCTCGGCCCAGGGACCCGTCTCGGTCGCGATCCCGGCGCCCCGGAGCCACTCGCGGCCCCTGCCCGCCGTTCGGGGGTCGGGGTCGAGCGTCGAGAAGACGACCCTCGCGACGCCGGCGTCGACGAGGGCACCCGCGCACGGCGGCGTCCGCCCTTCGTGTGCGCACGGCTCGAGGTTCAGGACGACCGTGGCGCCGCGGGCCCGGCTCCCCGCCTCGGCGAGGGCGACGGCCTCGGCGTGAGGGCTTCCGGCGCGCTCGTGCCAGCCCTCTCCCACGACCTCGCCTCCCGACGCGATCACGACGGCACCGACACGCGGGTTCGGGGAGGTCGAGTAGCGGCCCTTCTCGGCGAGCTCGAAGGCGCGCCGGAAGGCCGCGTCGAGGTCAGTCATCGATGAGCGCGGAAGCGAAGGCGGCCGGGTCGAAGTCGAGGAGGTCCTCCGCCGTCTCGCCCACCCCGACGTAGCGGACCGGGAGGTTCAGCTCGCGGACGATCGCGAGGATGACGCCTCCCTTCGCCGTGCCGTCCATCTTCGTCAGGACGAGCCCCGTCACCCCGGCGGCCCTCAGGAACTCGCGGGCCTGCGCGAGGCCGTTCATCCCGGTCACGGCGTCGAGGACGAGGAGGACCTCGTGCGGCGCCCCCTCGATCTCCCGGCCCGCGATCCGCCGGATCTTCGAGAGCTCCTCCATCAGGTTGTGCTTCGTGTGGAGGCGGCCCGCGGTGTCGACGAGCAGGAGGTCGGCCCCGCGGGACTTCGCGACGACGCAGGCGTCGAAGACGACGGCCGCAGGATCGGCCCCGGACCGGTGCTTGACGAGGGGGATCCCGATCCGCCCGGCCCAGACCTCGAGCTGCTCGATCGCGGCGGCGCGGAACGTATCGGCTGCCGCGAGGACCGGCTTCCCTCCGGCCGCGGCGGACCGGGCGGCGAGCTTGGCGGCGGTCGTCGTCTTCCCCGTGCCGTTCACCCCGACCATCAGGACGACGCGCGGCTGCCCGGGCGCGGGAGTGCCGCCCGGCGGGCCCGGGACCGACAGCCGGCGCTCGATCTCCACCTTCAGGACCCTGCGGACGACGTCGATCTCTCCGGCGTCCCGCTTCCCGGCTTCGACCCGGACCGCCTCCACGAGCTCGGTCGCCGTCGCCGGGCCGACGTCGGCGGCCAGGAGCGCCTCCTCCAGGGCGTCGAGCGCCCTGGGGTCGGGAGAGAAGCGGACCTTGATCGCGTCACCGACGCGAGAGATCAGCTCCGTGTGCGTCATGAAGAGCCCGCGCTTCAGGCGGGCCATCAGCGACGGCTTCGTTCCCTCGGTCACGGCGTGCGCCCCCCCCTCAGCCGATCTCGGCCGCGAGCTGCTCGCGCGCGGCGGCCAGGAGCGGGCGGGCCACGGAGGGGATCCCCCCGCGACCGAAGAGGACGAGGACGAAGTAGCCGTCCTTGACCGGCGTCGCGACGACGCGCCCGGCCTCGAAGTCGAGGTCGACCTCGGTCACCTCGCCGAGGCCCCCGCCGGTCGCGGCGCGCCCGAACTCCGCCGTCCAGACGGACTGGTAGGCGGCGAGCGTCTCGAGGTGCTCGCGGTCGCCGAGGCTCGCGATCTCCTGGCCCTGCGGGTCGAGGAAGGCGACGGCCCGGGCTTCGGGAGCGCCGAGGACGGGTCGGAGGACGTCTGCGAGGCTCATCGGCTCTTCCCCATCTGGCCCGGCTCCCCGCCGAGGAAGCGGCGGGCCTTCTTCGCC
>CAZNSS010000267.1:0-5886 GCA_964575465.1 uncultured Holophagales bacterium
GCCAGTGGGCCGTCCCGATGACCCACTACCTCGAGGCGTGGAGCGACGTCCGCTCCCTCGACGGCACCGCCTCGCTCGTCCAGCCGCTGATCGAGCCGCTCTACGACGGCAAGTCGGCCCACGAGCTTCTCTCCGCCCTACTCGACGAGGCACCGCGCAAGGGCTACGACATCGTCAGGGAGAGCTGGCGGGCGGCCCGCCCTGCCGAGGCCGACTTCGACGCGTTCTGGAGAAAGAGCCTCCACGACGGATTCGTCCCCGGCACGGCACTGGCGCCGAAGGCGTTCCCCGTCCGCCTCTCCGAGGTGGCTGCGTCTCTCGCCTCGGCCACGGCGGCAAAGGCCACCGACCTCGAGGCGGTCTTCCGCCCCGACCCGTCCCTCCTCGACGGGCGATTCGCGAACAACGGCTGGCTGCAGGAGCTCCCCAAGCCCCTCAGCAAGCTGACGTGGGACAACGCCGCCGTCGTCTCCCCCGCGACGGCCCAGAAGCTCGGCCTCCAGAGCGAGGACGTCGTGAAGGTCGCGGCCGGGGGCGCCACCGTCGAGCTGCCGGTCCTCATCCAGCCGGGGCAGGCGGCGGGTGTCGTCACCCTCCACCTCGGCTTCGGCCGCGCTCACGCCGGCCGCGTCGGGAACGGAGTCGGCGTCGACGTGACGCCCCTCCGGACCACCGGCGCGCCGTGGGTCGTCCCGGGCGTCACGCTCGCGAAGACAGGCTCCCGGTCTCCTCTCTCCCACACCCAGCAGCACTTCCGGATGGAGGGGCGGGAAATCATCCGCGTGATGTCGCTCCCCGAGTACGTGAAGGACCCCGCGAGGGCGAAGGGGCACGGCCTCCCGCCGAAGGAGGCGTCCCTCTTCCAGCCGGGCTGGGAGTACAGGGAGAACGCCTGGGGGCTCTCCGTCGACCTCGGCTCCTGCTTCGGCTGCAACGCCTGCGTCGTCGCCTGCCAGTCGGAGAACAACATCCCCGTCGTCGGCAAGGAGCAGGTCGGGCGGAACCGCGAGATGCACTGGATCCGCGTCGACCAGTACTACGAGGGGACCGACCTCGAGAACCCCGAGATCCACCACCAGCCCCTCATGTGCCAGCACTGCGAGATGGCGCCCTGCGAGGTCGTCTGCCCCGTCGCCGCGACGGTCCACGGGGCCGAGGGCCTCAACGAGATGGCCTACAACCGCTGTGTCGGCACCCGGTACTGCTCGAACAACTGCCCCTACAAGGTCCGCCGCTTCAACTTCCTCGAGTACAACGGCGAGAGGGAGAAGGAGCCGGTCCTGAAGATGCTCGCGAACCCGGACGTGACCGTCCGCTCCCGCGGCGTCATGGAGAAGTGCACCTACTGCATCCAGCGGATCAACCGGGCCCGCATCGCGGCGGAGCGCGAAGGGCGCGCGATCCGCGACGGCGAGGTCAGGACCGCCTGCCAGCAGACGTGCCCCGCCGACGCCATCGTCTTCGGGAACATCAACGACCCGGCGGCGAACGTCACGAAGCTCCGGAGCGAGCCTCGCACCTACTGGCTCCTCGAGGAGCTGAACACGCGGCCGCGGACGACCTACCTGGCGAAGGTGACGAACCCCAACCCCGACCTGGAGGCCGTCTGATGTCGACCACGTACGACGACGCGCGCGGCGTGGACCCGATCGCGCAGGCCCCCGTCCTCGCGCCGGGCCACACGCCGGCGAGCGTCACGGAGCGGATCAGCGAGGCCGTCACCGGGAAGCTGGCGAAGACACCCAGGTGGTGGCTGCTCGGCTTCGGCGTCGGGTTCGCCCTCCTGAACGTCTTCCTCTTCGCGGTGACGAACCTCTTCATGACCGGCATCGGCATCTGGGGGAACAACGTCCCCGTCGGCTGGGGCTGGGACATCATCAATTTCGTCTGGTGGATCGGCATCGGCCACGCCGGGACCCTCATCTCGGCCATCCTCCTCCTCCTCCGGCAGACCTGGCGCAACTCGATCAACCGCTTCGCCGAGGCGATGACGGTCTTCGCCGTCTCCTGCGCCGGCATGTACCCGATCCTCCACCTCGGCCGGCCGTGGCTCCCCTACTGGCTCCTCCCCCTCCCGGGGACGCTCGGGATGTGGCCCAACTTCCGGAGCCCCCTCATCTGGGACGTCTTCGCCGTTTCGACGTACGCCACGATCTCGATCGTCTTCTGGTACGTCGGTCTCCTCCCCGACCTCGCCACGCTCCGCGACCACGCGAAGGCGAAGGTCGCGCGGTTCGCCTACGGGATGGCCGCGCTCGGCTGGCGCAACTCCTCGCGCCACTGGGCGAACTACGAGGTCGCCTCGCTCCTCCTCGCGGGGCTCTCGACGCCCCTCGTCCTCTCGGTCCACTCCATCGTCTCGTTCGACTTCGCGGTCGGCATCGTCCCGGGCTGGCACACGACGGTCTTCCCCCCGTACTTCGTCGCGGGGGCCGTCTTCGCCGGGTTCGCGATGGTCCTCACGCTCGTCCTGCCGCTCCGGCCCCTGTTCAAGCTGCACGACTTCATCACCGAGCGACACCTGCAGAACATGGCGAAGGTGATGCTGACGACGGGCCTCATCGTCGCCTACGGCTACGTCCTCGAGATCTGGGCCGCCTTCTACAGCGGGAACGAGTTCGAGATCTTCATGGTGCTGAACCGCTTCACCGGCCCGTACGCCCTCCAGTACTGGCTCCTCATCCTCTGCAACATCGTCGTGCCCCAGCTCCTCTGGCTGAAGCAGGTCCGGACGAACGTCTGGGCGCTGTGGGTCGTCTCGATGTTCATCAACGTCGGGATGTGGCTCGAGCGGTTCGTCATCATCGTCGTCAGCCTCCACCGCGACTACGTCCCGTCGAACTGGGCCATGTACCACGGCACGAAGTGGGACCTGATGACGTTCGTCGGGACGATCGGCCTCTTCGTCACGCTCCTCTTCCTCTTCATCCGGTTCCTCCCCGCGCTCAACATCTTCGAGATGCGGACCCTGACGCCCGAGGCGACGAAAGCGCACGGCGAGGAGAAGTAGCGCGATGCACGGACCGCACGTCGAGCCCCGCCTCCACGGCGTCATGGCCGAGTTCCGGACCCCCGACGAGCTCCTCGAGGCCATCGGGAAGGCGAAGGCCGAAGGCTTCACGAAGCTCGACGCCTACACCCCCTACCCGATCGAGAAGGTCCTCGACGCCCTCGACCTCCACCACTCGAAGGTCCCGCTCCTCACGCTCGGGGCGGCGATCTTCGGCGCGGTCGCCGTCTTCTCCTTCGCCTACTGGGCGAGCGCGATCGACTACCCGCTGAACATCGGCGGCCGGCCGCTGAACTCCTGGCCGGCCTTCATCCCGGCCACGTTCGAGGGAGCCGTCTTCCACGGGGGCCTCGCGGCGGCGCTCGGGATGCTGATCCTGAACGGCCTGCCGAGGCCGCACCACCCGGTCTTCAACGTGCCGCGCTTCGTCGACCACGCCTCGAAGGACGGCTACTTCCTGATCGTCGAGTCCGACGACCCGAGGTTCGACGCCCCGGCGGTGAAGCGCTTCCTCGAAAGCCTCGCGCCCGTGGAGGTCAACGAAGTTGAGAACTAGCCCGGTCTCCGGAACTGCGAGGATTCCGGTGGGGGTCCGGGGGGCGTGCGAAGCCCAGCCCCCCGGCACGCCTCGATCCCCCCACACCCCCCACCGGGGAAGGAATCTCCTCGTCGCCGCGCTGGCCCTCGTCGCCCTGGCCGGCGCCGGGTGCCGGCAGGGGATGTACAACCAGGCGAAGAAGCGTCCCCTCTCGCAGAGCGAGTTCTTCCGCGACGGCCTCGCCTCCCGCGTCCCGCCCGCCGGGACGGTGGCGCGCGGCTGGCTCAGGGCGGACCGGGCGCTCGAAACCGGCATCGGATCCGACGGGAAGTTCGTCTCCGAGCTGCCCGACGCCGTGACCTTCGACCGGGCGCTCCTCCTCCGGGGCCGACAGCGCTTCGACGTCTTCTGCTCTCCCTGCCACGGACGGCAGGGGAACGGCCTCGGGATGATCGTCCAGCGCGGCTTCAAGCAGCCGACCTCCTTCCACGACGACCGCCTCCGCGCGCAGCCGATCGGGTACTTCTTCGACGTGATGACGAACGGATTCGGGCAGATGTCGAGCTACGCGAGCCAGGTGCCGGTGGCGGACCGCTGGGCCATCGCGGCCTACGTCCGGACCCTCCAGTTCTCCCGCAACGCCCCCCTCTCCGAGCTCGCCGACGCCGACCGCGCGGCCCTCGAAAAGGCCGCCGCCACCGCGGCGGCGCCCGCCCCGGAGGTCCACCCGTGAACCACGGCTCGTACACCGCTCCCGCGACCGTCGAGAAGGTCGGCCGGGTCGGCCTCGCCGCCGGCGTCCTCGGCCTCGCCCTCCTCGCCGTCGGCTTCGCGACGGACCGGGAGCAGTTCTTCCGGTCGTACCTCACCGGCTACATGTGGATGCTCGGCCTGACGGCCGGCGCCCTCGGAGTCCTCCTCCTCCACCACGTCACCCGCGGCGCGTGGGGCGTGATGATCCGGAGGACCCTGGAGGCCGCCGCGAGCCCGCTCACACTCGGCTTCGCGGTCGTCGCGTTCCTGCCGGTCGTCCTCGGCATCCATTCCCTCTACGAGTGGTCGCACGGAGAGGTCGTCGTGGCCGACGCGATCCTCTCGCACAAGAAGCCCTGGCTGAACACGCCGGCATTCCTCCTGCGCTCGGCCGCCTACTTCGCCCTCTGGCTCGGCCTCGCGGGCGTCCTCGGCCGCCTCTCGGCCCGCCAGGACGAGACGGGCGACCGCCGGCTCGCCCTCTGGATGCAGCGGTGGGGCGCAGGCGGCCTCGTCGTCTACATCCTCTCGATGACCCTCGCGGCCTTCGACTGGCTCATGTCCCTCACGCCGCACTGGTACTCCACGATCTACGGGCTCTACGTGATCATCGGGCAGGCGGTCGCGGCGATGGCCCTCGTCGCCCTGACGGCGCTCGTCCTCGGCGAGGGGGACTCCCCCGCCGTCCCCTTCCAGGCGCGCCACCTCCACGACTACGGCAAGCTCCTCTTCGCCTTCGTCTGCGCGTGGGCCTACTTCGGCTACTCGCAGTTCATCATCATCTGGTCGGGGAACCTCCCCGAGGAGACCGCCTTCTACGCTTCCCGCCTCAACGGCGGGTGGAAGGCGACGACGGTCGCCCTCCTCCTCCTCCACTACGCGCTCCCGTTCGCGCTCCTCCTCTCGCGGGACCGGAAGCGGAGCGCGAGGGCGCTCGCCCCGGTCGCCGTGCTCCTCCTCGTCGCGCGGTGGCTCGACCTCCACTGGCTCGTGGCGCCCGCGTTCTCGAAGAACGCCTTCACGCTCCACTGGCTCGACCTCGCGGCGCCGCTCGCCCTCGGGGGCGTCTGGCTCCGCCTCTTCACCCTTCGCCTGAAGGCCCGGCCCCTCGTCCCCGCGAACGAGCCGTTCCTCAAGGAGGCGCTCGCCCATGACTGACCGCTCCCGTCCGTCGCACGAGCCGGCGGAGTTCGACTCGGAGATCGGCATTCGCGCGATCTTCGGCGTCCTCGCGGGGCTCGCGCTCCTCGTGGCCCTCTCCTTCGGGGCGATGTTCGGTTTCAGCGCCTTCCTGAAGTCCCGTTCGATCGCGCGCGACCCCGAGCCTCTCCCCGTGGCCGAGGCGAACCAGCCCCGCCCGCGACCCCGGGCCGCGCTCCAGGCCGACCCGACGGCCGACATGTCGAATTTCGCGAAGGAAGAGGAGACCGTCCTGACCTCCTACGGCTGGATCGACCGCTCCGCGGGCGTCGTCCGGATCCCGGTCGACCGCGCGATCGACATCGTCGCCGAACGCGGGCTCCCCGTCCCGCCGCCCCTCCCCGCGACCCCGGCGCCCGCGCCCTCGGCGCCCTCGGCGGCGAGG